>CAMFHT010000230.1 GCA_945952245.1 uncultured Rhizobium sp.
TGCTTCTTCTTGCCCAGTGAGAGCTTGATGACACCGTCGCCGGTCATGTCACTCGTCCCGACCATCTGACGCTCGTCCGACACCGTCTTGTCGTTCACCTTCACCGCGCCGCCCTTCACGTGACGGCGGGCTTCGCCGTTCGATTCGGCAAGCCCGGCGCGCACGAACAAGGCAAGGACGCCAAGACCGGCTTCGAGCTCCGCTTTTGGGACGTCGATCGAGGGAAGGTCGGCGGCCAGCGCGCCTTCCTCGAAGGTCTTGCGGGCGGTTTCCGCGGCCTGTTCGGCGGCGGTCCGGCCATGAAGGATAGCAGTGACCTCGGTCGCGAGGATCTTCTTCACCTCGTTGATCTCGGCGCCGCCAAGCGCGGAGAGGCGGGTGATCTCGTCCATGGGCAGCGTGGTGTAAAGCTTCAGGAAGCGGGAAACGTCCGCATCCTCGGTGTTGCGCCAGTACTGCCAGAAATCATAGGCGGAGAGCATGTCGGCGTTGAGCCACACCGCGCCATTCGCGGACTTGCCCATCTTCGCGCCGGAGGAGGTGGTCAGCAGCGGCGAGGTCAGCGCGTAAAGCTGCTTCGTGCCCATGCGGTGGCCGAGATCGATGCCGTTGACGATGTTGCCCCACTGGTCCGACCCGCCCATCTGCAGGCGGCAGTCGTAGCGCTTTGCCAGTTCCACGAAATCATAGGCCTGCAGGATCATGTAGTTGAATTCGAGGAAGGAGAGCGACTGCTCCCGGTCGAGGCGGGTCTTGACGCTGTCGAAGGAGAGCATGCGGTTGACCGAGAAGTGGCGGCCGACGTCGCGCAGGAATTCGAGATAGTTGATGCTGCGCAGCCAGTCCGCATTGTTGATCATCAGCGCGTCCTTCGGCCCCTCGCCATAGGTGAGGTAGTTCGAGAACACGCGCTTGATCGACGCGATGTTGTTCTCGATCGTATCGACCGTCATCAGCTGGCGCGCCTCGTCCTTGAAGGACGGGTCGCCCACCATGCCGGTGCCGCCGCCCATCAGCGAGATGGCGCGGTGTCCGGTGGCCTGGAACCAGTGCAGCATCATGATCTGGATCAGCGAGCCCGCATGCAGCGACGGCGCGGTCGGATCGAAGCCGATATAGGCGGTGACGGTTTCCTTCTGTAGAAGTTCATCGAGGCCCGATTCATCGGAAACCTGGTGGATGAAGCCACGCTCGGAAAGCGTGCGAAGGAAATCGGATTTGAACGCGGACATGATCTCAATCTCTGCAAGCGGAAAAGGGTGTGGAGCGCGCTTTAGCACTGTTTTTTCCGCCATGCACCAGATTCATGACGCAGGCGGAGGGTTTGCATGCAGGACAAGGTATTCACCGCGATCGGGTTGATGAGCGGCACGTCCATGGACGGCATCGACGTCGCCCTCGTGAAGACGGATGGCCGTAGCCTCGTCGAGCGCGGGCCGTTTCTGGGTGTCCCCTACGACCCCGCGTTCCGGAGCACGCTGAAGGAGGCGCTGGAGGAAGCAAAACCGATCCGCGACCGGCGCGAGCGGCCAGGTATTCTGGAGGATGTAGAGCGGGAGCTGACGTTGCGGCATGCGGCTGCCGTTGCGGCATTTCTAGACCGTTTTGGCCTGGATGCGTCGGAGATCGACGTGATCGGCTTCCACGGCCAGACGGTGCTGCACCGGCCGGACGAAGGGTTGACCGTACAACTCGGCGACGGACCGCTGCTTGCGGAGAAAACCGGCATCGACGTGATCTACGACATGCGCGCGCGGGACATGGTGCATGGAGGGCAGGGCGCGCCGCTGGTGCCGGCCTATCATGCAGCACTTGCGGCTGGAATGATGGCGGTGGAGGGCAGTGTCTGCTTCGTCAACATCGGCGGTATTTCCAATCTGACCGCCATCGGCCCCGGAAATTTGATCCGCGCCTATGACAGCGGCCCCGGCAATACGCTGATCGACCAATGGGTGGAGCGGGAGGCCGGCATTCCCTATGACCAGGGCGGCCGGATCGCGAGCGAGGGCCGGGTACTCACCGATCTCGCGGCCCGCTATCTGGATCATCCTTTCTTCACGGGCGAGACGCGCCGCTCTCTGGACCGCAACGATTTTTCACCGCCCGCACCCGGCGAGGCCGAGCTGGCCGACGGCGCGCGGACGCTCGCCCATGTCGCGGCAGCCGCGATCATGAAATCATCAGGCCATCTGGATGTGTTTCCGGACCTCTTCATCATCTGCGGCGGGGGGCGACTCAACGTCACGATCATGAAGGATCTCGCCGACATGGCTGCCGAACGGGGCGCCCGCGTGATGACGTCGGAAGAGGCGGGCTTCGACGGCGATGCCATGGAAGCGGAAGCCTGGGCCTACCTCGCCGTCCGCTCGCTCAAGGGCCTGCCCCTGACATTTCCCGGCACGACGGGCGTGAAGGAGCCGGTGACGGGCGGGGTACTGGCTCAGCGGTGAAGCTTGGGGATCGCGGCGGGCGTCAACTATACCCAGTATGATGATTTCTCGCTCGTCAATTCTGTAGCGAATGATGTGCATGCGATGGACAATAATGCGCGTTTTGCCGCCATCTTCTTTTGCCGGGCGTCCAAGATTGGGATGGTGCTGAAGCGATAGGATCTTCTCACGCAAAGCTTCAGTGTAGACATGAGCGTGCTCGATCCCGAAATGCCTGAGGGAGTACTCGAACGCTCTGAGGAGATCGCTTCTAGCCCTTCTGACGAGCCTGACGCGTGTCAATCAATTTCTCTCTTCCAAAATGCTTTTCGAAAAGTTCGTCGTAAATTTCTTCAAAACTCTGCTCGCACATGCCCGACTCCTCGGCCTCGCGGAGCATGGCAAGCACCTCTTCCTGCGAAAGGCCGTCAGTCACCGCGACCTCGTCGCCGATGATGTCGTCGAGATCCATATTGGCGGCTACAGGCTGTGCGGGCGGGTTCATGGAGTCATCCTTTTATGATCGGATCATAGCGTAGCTGTCGTCTGATCTCAATGTTCCATCAGCGGCTTCGAAACTAAAGCCCCACCGGCTGTTGCTCGATGATGCGCAGAAGCGCGATCGCGTCCGGGTCCATGCGGTAGAAGATCGCGAGATCGCCATGAAGGTGCCGACGGAACATGGGGTTCTCGCCCACTTGCCGCCCAAGCTCCGGAACATGCTGAAGAATGCCGATCGCGCGCAACACGCAAGCAAGATAAGGCTCTGCGCGCACCTTCCCCAGCAGAGCGATGCTCTCGCAGAAGATCCGTTCGAGATCGTCTTCAGCCCGGAGTGACTGGCGGATCGGCAACATGGAGCTCCTCCTTCCCGAAGTGGCGAAGCGAGAGATCGCGCACGAATTCAGTCCATGACCGGCTCGAAACCGCGTCGGCATCTGCCATGAGGCGATCAAGCGAGAGAGGCTCTGCCGCGTGCAAGTCGTCAGTGTTGGTGGCGGGCGCATCGTCCATGTAAGCAGGCCCAAAAAAAACAAGAAGGACCCTATCCGAAGACAGGGCCCTTCACAATCTAAATTTAGCAATATCGAATTTAACGGATGCGCTTTGCAGCCGGTTCCGGTGTCAGTTCGCCGGCGAGGCGGCGGTCCACGTAGTCTTCGCATTCGGCCGTCAGCGTATCGATATGGCCGGAGAAGAAGTGGTTGGCGCCGGGAATGGTCTTGTGGGTAATGAGAATGCCCTTCTGGGTCTTCAGCTTGTCCACGAGCCCGTTGACGTCCTTTTCCGGCGCCACCTTGTCGGCATCGCCGTTGATGATGAGACCCGAGGACGGGCAGGGGGCGAGGAAGGAGAAATCGTAGGTGTTCGGCTGCGGCGCGACCGAGATGAAGCCTTCGATCTCCGGTCGGCGCATGAGGAGCTGCATGCCGATCCAGGCCCCGAAGGAATAGCCGGCGACCCAGCAGCTCTTGGAATCGGGATGCAGGCTCTGCACCCAGTCGAGTGCGGAGGCTGCATCGGAAAGTTCACCGGCGCCGTGATCGAATTCGCCTTGGCTGCGGCCGATGGAGCGGAAGTTGAAGCGGAGCGTGGTGAAGCCGCGCTTCTGGAAAAGGTAGAACAGCTGGTAGACGATCTGGTTGTTCATCGTCCCGCCGAATTGCGGATGCGGGTGAAGGATGATCGCGATCGGCGCGCTCTTTTCCTTCGAGGGCTGGTAACGTCCTTCAAGGCGGCCGGCGGGGCCGTTGAAAATCACTTCGGGCATCTGTACTCCGGTTGCTGTTTCTGGACCCGAACGGCGTCCGGACGGTGGAGCTGACTTGACTCGCACTGTCAGGTTTTCTAGAACGCAGTTTAGAACCATTAAAAACTGTTTGGGTTGGCTAGACCCGGATGTCTCCCGTGTCTTACGGCATGCCGAACAGGAAATTCAAGAAAAATGCACCTCCCGCGCGCTGCGCGAGGCTCTTGGCATCGGAAACCATGATCCAGTCGAAGGTCTACATGGATTGGAACGCGACGGCGCCGCTTCTCGACGAAGCGCGTGAAGCGATTCTGTCCGGGCTCGACATGGCCGGCAACCCGTCCTCGGTGCATGGCGAGGGGCGTGCCGCAAAGGCGGCGCTGGAGCAGGCGCGGCGCGACGTGGCAGCCCTTGCCGGTCGGGACCCCGCACATGTGACCTTCACGAGCGGCGCGACCGAAGCCGCGAACTGGGTCCTGACCCCCGATTTCCGCATGGGACGGTCGCCGCTCCCCGTGGGCCGGCTCTATGTGTCGGCCATCGAACATCCCGCCATCCGCGAAGGGGGACGTTTCCCGAGGGAACGGATCACCGAAGTGCCGGTTCTCTCCAGCGGGGTCATCGATCTCGATGCGCTCGACGCGCATCTTGCCGCGCATGGCAAGGCGTCACACGCAGCCATGATTGCCGTCATGCTCGTCAACAATGAAACCGGCATCATTCAGCCCGTTTCCGAGGTGACGGAGCTGGTCAGGGCCCATGGTGCGCTTCTGGTGGTCGACGCGGTGCAGGCCGCAGGCCGCATCGATCTCGCCGAACATGCGGGCGAGGCGGACTTCCTGATCCTTTCGGCGCACAAGCTCGGCGGACCGCGTGGCGTCGGTGCACTCATCTCGCGCGGCGAAGCGCTGATGCCGGCTCCGCTGATCCGGGGCGGCGGTCAGGAGAAAGGGCACCGCTCGGGGACGGAAAATCTCGCAGGCATTCTCGGCTTTGCTGCTGCGGCAAAGGCCGCGGCCATCGACATGGGCGAACGGAATGCCCGCATTGCCACCTTGCGCGACCGCCTGGAAACGGGCATGCGGCATGCCGCTCCGGACGTGATCATCCACGGGGCGGACGAACCGCGCGTGGCGAACACCAGTTTCTTCTCGCTTCCGGGGCTGAAATCGGAAACGGGTCAGATCGCCTTCGATCTCGAAGGCATCGCGCTCTCTGCGGGTTCGGCCTGCTCCTCCGGGCGGATCGGCGAAAGCCACGTGCTCTCGGCCATGGGTTTCGACCCGAAGCTCGGTGCGCTGCGCATCTCGATCGGGCCCGCGACGACGGAAGCCGACGTGGAGCGGACCATCGAGGCCTTCACCCGCATTGCCGGGCGGCGGCGGATGGCCGGCGCTGCCTGAACGGGCAGAATAAATTTGCGGAAAAGCAATTTTCCGTTCATCGCAAGGGGTGAAAGTGCCGCTTGCAAAAACTACATGAGGGCGGAGTGAAAACCCGTCACGTTGACAAGCTGCCGGGTCCTTGACCCCGGCGAGATTGGAGAACGAGAATGGCTGCTGTGCAGGAAACGATCGATCAGGTGCGCCAGATCGATGTCGACCAGTACAAATACGGTTTCGAGACCGAAATCGAAGTCGACAAGGCGCCGAAGGGCCTGAACGAAGACATCATCCGCTTCATCTCCGCCAGGAAGGAAGAGCCGGAATGGATGCTGGAATGGCGTCTGGAGGCCTATCGCCGCTGGCTGACGATGGAAGAGCCCACCTGGGCCCGCGTCGATTACCCGAAGATCGACTTCAACGACATCTATTACTACGCCGCACCGAAGAGCACGTCCGGCCCGAAGTCACTGGACGAGGTCGATCCGGAGCTGCTGAAGGTGTACGAGAAGCTCGGCATTCCGCTGCGGGAGCAGGAAGTGCTGGCGGGCGTCCAGTCCTCGAAGATCGCCGTCGATGCAGTGTTCGATTCGGTCTCCGTCGTCACCACCTTCAAGGAAGAGCTGAAGAAGGCGGGCGTGATCTTCATGTCCATCTCCGAGGCCGTGCGCGAGCATCCGGACCTGGTGCGCAAGTACCTCGGCACGGTCGTACCGACGACCGACAACTACTACGCGACGCTGAACAGCGCCGTCTTCACCGACGGTTCCTTCGTCTTCGTGCCGAAGAACACGCGCTGCCCGATGGAGCTTTCCACCTATTTCCGCATCAACGAGAAGAACACGGGCCAGTTCGAGCGCACGCTGATCATCGCGGAAGAGGGAGCCTATGTCTCCTATCTCGAAGGCTGCACAGCACCGCAGCGCGACGAAAACCAGCTGCACGCGGCTGTCGTGGAACTGGTCGCGCTGGATGATGCGGAGATCAAGTATTCCACCGTCCAGAACTGGTATCCGGGCGACAAGGACGGCAAGGGCGGCATCTACAACTTCGTGACCAAGCGCGGCGATTGCCGCGGCAAGA
>CAMFHT010000231.1 GCA_945952245.1 uncultured Rhizobium sp.
CGTCCTAACCGATAGACGAAGGGCGCGTGCGCTGTGTGGCGCCCTTATAGTCAGGGTCGCCGAAACGCGCAAGCGTGAAATTGCATTTTTATGTCAGAAAGCAGGGAAAAAATTGGCATGAGCCAGATTGCGCCGAAGCATGAGGAAACAGTTGCAAGCACCGGTTAAGGTTCGCGAATCTCGGATTATAATGAAGGTGACTGGGGAGGGGAACAGTGGCACGCCCTAGGGGAATCGAACCCCTCTCTGCACCGTGAAAGGGTGCCGTCCTAACCGATAGACGAAGGGCGCGTGCGCTGTGTGGCGCCCTTATAGTCAGGCTCCCGGATTCCCGCAAGCGGCTTTTTCAAAATTATCGTCGAAAAATTCAGATCGGCGAAAAGGGCCGCAAATCAAGCGTTTGGCGCATGTGGAAAAGCAAGGGGAGCGGTTTGTGCCGCTCCTCTAGATATCAAAGTTCGGTATCTGCCCGGCATTTCCAGTTCCAGTCGCGGCGGCGGCCGGTGTCGACGTGGATCGAGGCCGTGCTGCAATAGGTGCCGACGCCACCGACATCAGGACGGCTGCGGAAGTACTTTGCCAGATCCCACTTGCTGACGCCGATCATCTGGACATCAGCCGCGTTGCAGCCGAGATGCTGCGAGTGCTTTGCGCCGCCGACGCGCGCATTGTGCGCGTGGTCGCGGAAGCCGGAGGTCACGACGATGCGCTTGCCGAAATGCTGTTCGGCATCCTTGAGCAGGCCGACCAGTTTCGGCTTGAAGCAGGAGACGTCCACGTCCGGGCGCTGGATCAACAGGCCCGTGACCGCCTGGCGCGTGAGACTCGGCAGGGCCGCAAGCGTGACCATGTCGGAGGCGGGAGCTTCCTTGGGGTCGGGCGCGAGATCGCGGGAGGAGTAGAGCTTGCCGCGCAGGATAAGGGGCACATCGTCCTCTTCCATGTCGGCATCATCGGCGGCGTTTGACGAATCGTTCGAGGCCAGCAGCGGATTCGTGCCGGTGGAGGAGAACATGCTGGCGCTGGTGGCCTTGAGACCCGCCGGCTGCGGCGCTGCCGCCGCTTCTCCCGCATAGGCCGCACCGACGATCGGCTCGCCGGACGGTGTCGCGGGCTGCGCGGCGGGAACAGCCGGGGCCGTGGAAAAGATGCTGGCGCGGCTGGCATTGATTCCTGTCGTGCCCATGATCGCGCCGGGCAGGTTGGGCTTTGCCTCTGCCGCGTTTGGATTTTGAGTCTCCGCTGCCGGCTGCTGGGCATTGCCCGTTGCCGCTGCATATTCGGGAGAGGGGCTGGAAGCCTGGGCAAGTCGCTCCGCTTCGCTCGCCGGTCCGGCCTTTTGGGCCGCATCCACGGCTTCCTGATCGGGGGTGAGCAGTTCCGCGACGGGATCCTTGCCCTTGCTGGACACGCAGGCGGACAGCGCAACGGAAGCCATCAGCACGATGGCGCAGGAATTGAAGAGCGGCTTCAGCCTGTTCCGGCTGCCTTGATGTCTGGACGAATGCATTCCCGATCCCGTGGCCTGACGGACCTGTCTGCAGCACCGGACCTCATATCCGGCGCGGCGACTTCATGTCCCCTTGCGGGAAGGCTAACCACGGGAGGCTTGCCTGAAGCCGGAGCGGCTTCAGGCGGTAACGAAAGAGAGAGAAGGAATCACCAGGCGCCGGTGTTCGGCATGCTGGCCCAGGGCTCCTGCGACGGCTTGTTCTCGCCCTTCTGCAGGATTTCGATGGAAATGCCGTCCGGCGAGCGGACGAAGGCCATGTGGCCGTCCCGGGGCGGGCGGTTGATGGTGACGCCATTGTCCATCAGCTTCTGGCAAAGCGCGTAGATGTCGTTGACCTGGTAGGCCAGGTGGCCGAAGTTGCGGCCGCCGGTATAGTCCTCGGTATCCCAGTTATAGGTGAGCTCGAGGCAGGGCGCCTGGTTTTCGCGGGCCTTTTCCATGTCCTCGGGCGCGGCGAGGAAGATGAGGGTGAAGCGGCCCTTCTCGTTCTCGTAGCGGCGCACTTCCTGGAGGCCGAAGAGATTGCAGTAGAAATGGAGCGACTTTTCGAGGTCCTTCACGCGAACCATGGTGTGCAGATAGCGCATCGTTTTCCGTCCTGTTTGAGGGGCAGGGGAGAAATATGGCGCTAACAAGCTTCAAGCAAGCCAGATGGTTAAAAATCGGTATGTGAAAAGGCCCATGGGTCTTGCGCAGTGCCATTCACCAGATGTTAATCTGGCAGGCAAGAATCAGTTAACCGTAACCATGTGAAGCGTAATCGAGAGGCTGGCGGGAAAAATGGCGGACAGGGTTTCACCGAAAGGGCTTGCATATTTCGAGGAGCTTGCGAGCGAGCCGGTCGAGCTGATCGAGATCACCGGCGTGGTGAAGTGGTTCGACGTCGCCAAGGGCTTCGGCTTCATCGTTCCCGACAACGGCATGCAGGACGTGCTCCTGCACGTGACATGCCTCCGCCGTGACGGTTACCAGACGATTCTCGAAGGCACGCGCATCGTGGCGCTCATCCAGAAGCGCGACCGCGGCTACCAGGCCTTCCGTATCCTCTCCATGGATCAGTCGACCGCCGTTCACCCCTCGCAGATGCCGCCGGTCCGCACCCATGTGCAGGTGGTGCCGACGAGCGGGCTCGAGCGCGCCATCGTCAAGTGGTTCAACCGGACCAAGGGCTTCGGCTTCCTGACCCGCGGCGAGGGCACCGAGGACATCTTCGTGCACATGGAAACGCTGCGCCGTTTCGGCCTCACCGAACTTCGTCCAGGCCAGGTCGTTCTCGTCCGCTTCGGTGACGGCGACAAGGGCCTGATGGCGGCCGAAATCCACCCGGATATGCCGACAGGCATGGCCCGCTCGCACTGATGAGCGGGTTACCGTCCAGACGACGCGTTCTGAAAGGCGCCCTTGCGGCGCTCTTTTTGATTCCGCTTTTCGTCTCAGGCACCGTCGAGGCCGGCGAGATCTTCGCGCGCGAGCCGCTCACCATCACGGGTGCCGATGGCGCAAGCCATGTCTTCAACGTCGAGCTTGCCTTGACCGAGGCCCAGCGCGAACAGGGCCTGATGTTCCGCCGCATGATGGGCGAGAACGAAGGCATGCTGTTCGATTTCGGCGAGACCCGCATGGTCTATATGTGGATGAAAAACACCGTCCTGCCGCTCGACATGGTATTCATGGACAAGGACGGGGTGGTCACCCACCTCCACTCCGATGCCGTGCCCTATTCCGAGGCGATCATCTCTTCCGTCAGCCCCGTGAAATATGTGCTGGAGCTGAGCGCCGGCACCATCAAGCGGCTGCATCTCTCGAAGGGCGACCGTGCCACCTCGGCAGAGATCGCCGGAAAGCCCTGACTCAGCTGGAATATTCGACACCGTACCGTTCGCTTGCGCGGCACATTTGTCACGGGCGCGCTAATGTTTGAAGCGCTTCAAGCAATTATCTCCGTTTTTTAGGGATCTTCTTGCCGGGGTACGGCGTTCCCCGCCAAACCGAACGAGATGGCCGATGGGTCAGCCCCTCTGTCCCATTCAAGCAGCTCCTCGGTCACCGCCCAGATCCCGTGATGTCAGCGGTGAAACCAGCCTGAAAGCGCCCCTCTGGCGCATTTGAAACCGGAGAGGCCCACGCATGCCCGATGAGTGTGGCGTTGCGAAGGCTGTTGAGAAAGTAAAGCGTATCATGAGCCATGAAAGACCTGACATGCACGATTCCCGGCCGCGGCAGCTGGCGGAACCGGGTTCCCCCTATTTCATGCGGGCTTCCGGAATGCGGCGAAACAGCCCCTACGAGCCCGACATGCGCGTGGTCTACCACGTGCTGAGCAAATCGGTTCTCGTGACGTTCCGCGGCGAAGTAAAGATCATGGGCCCGTTCGCGAGCCGTGACGATGCCGTGGATGCTGCCGAGGAGTTCTGCCGGTCCAGGGGATGGATCGGTTGATTTCGACTGATTGAAAGCCTTCTGCCGGCGCTTTTCGACGCCGGCAGAGAGATCGACGTACGATTTATCTGTCTCAGGGGTTGCCCCGGCGCACTTGGAGCACTACTTAGGGATTATCGAACTTTGCTAGCGACTTTTGGACTTGCCAACGGCACCCTCAGATTTCCTCTCATCGTCGATCTAAACGACCGGCCGTATTGCCGGACCTACCATACGATAGAAAGGACATCGTTATGAACACGGGCACCGTTAAGTGGTTCAACAGCACCAAGGGCTTCGGCTTCATTCAGCCTGACAATGGCAGCCAGGACGTTTTCGTCCACATCTCCGCCGTTGAGCGCGCTGGCATGCGCAGCCTCACGGAAGGCCAGAAGATCTCGTTCGAGATCGTTCAGGACCGCCGTTCGGGCAAGAACTCTGCAGACAACCTGCAGGCTGCCTAAGGAATTTCATTCCCTGTGTGACCACGGATGTACTGGCACGCAGTGCGGGATGATAGCGAGAGGCCGGGGAATACCCGGCCTTTTTGTTTTTGCGGACTTCTGATGGAGGGCCGCCGATTTTGAAGAGCGTACTGCAGCTCCCGCCAGACGGGACAGGGTACCCGGGCGTTTCTTGCCGGCTTGACCCGACGTGGTACGCGACAAACGGAAAGCGCCATCGGCGCAAGGAGGTCATTTGCAGGTATTGGTAAGAGACAACAATGTCGACCAGGCGCTCCGCGTCCTGAAGAAGAAAATGCAGCGGGAAGGTCTCTTCCGCGAGATGAAGGCGCGCAGCGCCTACGAGAAGCCTTCGGAAAAGCGCGCACGCGAAAAGTCGGAAGCCATCCGCCGCGCCCGCAAGCTGGCGCGCAAGAAGGCGCAACGCGAAGGCCTGATCCCCGGTCCCGCCAAGAAGACCGTCGCACGCGGTCGCTAAATCTACCGTCTTTCCGGCGCGGTCAGTCCCTGATCGCGCCTTTTTTGCCAGGAATGAAGGAGCACATCATGATCGAGCAGAAGGTTGAGGCCGAACGGCCGACGAAGATCTCCGCTGAGGCGAAGGCCGAGCGTACCAACACGATTGCCCGGGACATCATGGCTGCGGAAGTCAACGCCCGCGAACGCAAGACCGAGCGCCTGCGCGCGCTGCGCCTCGCCCAGGCCAAGGTCGAGGAACCGCCCAAGCGGAAGCGGAAGACCCAGTAAAATCAGTGAAAATGGCGACCCCTGCAGGATTCGAACCTGCGACAACCTGCTTAGAAGGCAGGTGCTCTATCCAGCTGAGCTAAGGGGCCTGAGAGCGGACCGGGCGGCCGGTCCCGAGGTGCAAATCCCGGCCTATGGCCGGGATATCAAGAGAAATCAGTGGGTCCAGGGCTGGGTGCGGTTGAAGCGGAAATTGTCCGTGTAGGACACCTGCTTGCGCGTCGCTTCCTTCGGTTCGATCACCCGGTACTCGATACCCTTGCGCTGGGCATAGGCTTCGGCCAGTTCGCGGGTCTCGAAGCTCAGGCGCACCTGCTGCTGCGTATCGGCCGTCGAGGTATAGCCCATCATCGGATCGATCGTGCGCGGATGTTCCATGTCGAATTCGAGCACCCAGCGGTGCGTCTTGGCCTTGCCGGACTGCATGGCCGTTTTGGCCGGGCGATAGATCTTGGCAGACATGCTCTCACAGTGCTCCCAGTTCGCGGATTATGATCCGCCGGTTACAGTCGACAACCCCGCTTCCGGCAGTCTCCGCAGAAAACGCCGAAACCCCTTGAACGGTCGCATGAGGATTGTCAGGCCCGAAGGGCCGGAACGGCACCCATGCGCTCTCGCGGCCCCGCCATGGTCGGAGTGGAGAGATTCGAACTCCCGACCCTCTGGTCCCAAACCAGATGCGCTACCAGACTGCGCTACACTCCGTATGGCGATGGGCCGGAGATACACGGTCTAGTCTGGGGCCGCAACTGCTAAAATCGCCTTTACGTCTGTAAAAACCGCCGTCTAGGCGCATCACGCCATAGAGCAAGCGGAACGTCCTCATGTGCCAAATCGGGACCTAATCGCGATTTCAGCGTTTCGCTGGTTGGATTCCGCAGCGAAGCGGAGCATTTCTCCCGCTGCCTTTATTCGAATTTACAAACTGTTGGCGAAGCAGGCGTAAAAAGGCGTGAACTTGCGCCGGAATGGGCCGGGGAGCACCACGCTCTTCGTCCGGCGGCAGTATGTGCATGGGGACACGGGGATCGATGAGCGGCAAGGCAGGATTGCGGGAAAAGCTTCGGTATGAATTCGACAAGACCATGTCAGGGGGAACGCCGGCCCTGATTGGCTGGCTGGGCGTCGTCTCGGCGCTCATCATCCTCGCCTTCGGTACCTTCGTGGCCCTGACCGGCATCGCACCGGAAGGCAGCGGTCCGCTCGGCTTCATCGAGGCAACCTGGGAAACCATGATGCGTGCCATGGATGCCGGCACGATTGGTGGTGACAATGGCTGGTCCTACCGGTTGACGATGATCTTCGTCACCTTCGCCGGTATCTTCGTCGTCTCCGCTCTCATCGGCGTGCTCAACTCCGGCATAGAGAACAAGCTGGATGAGCTGCGCAAGGGCCGCTCCCGCGTGCTGGAACAGGATCACACCATCATCCTCAACTGGTCGCCCTCGATCTTCGACATCATTTCCGA
>CAMFHT010000232.1 GCA_945952245.1 uncultured Rhizobium sp.
GCGCCTGCATGATGCCGCAGAGGTTCTGGTCGCGGATGCGCTCCAGCTCGCGGATGCCGCGGGCGCCGGACTGCTCGTCGGACTGGTTGGCGATCTTGTCGATCAGTTCGTCGGTGAGGTCGACCACGTCGGTAAGCTTGGTCCACGGCCAGGAGAGGCAGGGGCCGAACTGGGCGATGAAGTGGCGCATGCCCGCTTCGCCGCCGGCGATGCGGTAGGTCTCGAACATGCCCATCTGCGCCCAGCGCATGCCGAAGGAATAGCGGATGACGTCGTCGAGCGTTTCCGTATCGCAGATGTCGTCCTTGATCAGCCACAGGCCCTCGCGCCAGACGGCTTCGAGCAGGCGGTCGCCGACGAAGGCCTCGATTTCCTTGTTGATGATCACGCCCTTCATGCCGATGGGTGCGAGGCGGGCCTTGGCAAGCTCCAGCGTCTCGCGGCTGGTCTTCTCGCCGCCGACGAGTTCGGCGAGCGGCAGCAGGTAGACGGGGTTGTAGGGATGGGCGACGAACAGGCGCTCCGGATGCTTCATGTCGCGCTGCAGGTCGGTGGGCTTGAGGCCGGAGGTGGACGAGCCGATCAGCGCATCGGGCTTTGCGGCTGCGTCGATCTGGGTCAGCACGCCGCGCTTGAGATCCAGACGCTCGGGAACGGATTCCTGAATCCAGTCAGCGCCTTCCACGGCTTCTTCAAGGCTCTTCACGAAGGTGAGCTTGCCTTTCGGCGGCAGTGGCGCCTGGGTCAGCATGCCATAGGCGCGCTCGGCATTGGCCAGCACTTCGCCGACGATGCGCTCGGCTTCCGGATGCGGATCGAAGACCTTCACGTCGATGCCGGCAAGCAGGAAGCGGGCAATCCATCCCCCGCCGATCACGCCGCCGCCGATGCAGGCCGCTTTCTGGATTTGGTTCGTCATGTGGTGCTCCCGAATATGTTGTCTGTCCGTTTATGTTGGGGCAGGCGGCCCCCTCACCCCCTGCCGGACCCTCTCCCCGCTGGGGAGAGGAGACCCGGGGCAGGCCGCTCGCCGCGCGTCTCTTCTCCCCAGCGGGGAGAAGGTGGCGGCAGCCGGATGAGGGGGCCACACGCGCAAAGGTTCTATGCGCTGGCCCCTACACCTTCGTCACCGCTTCTGCAGCTTCAGCTTCTTGCGCACCTCGGCAGGGCCGATCACGCTAGCGCCCATGCCTTCGATGACGCTGACGGCCTTTTCCACCAGCTGGGCGTTCGTCGCGAAGACGCCCTTGCCGAGGTAGAGGTTGTCTTCGAGGCCCACGCGGACATTGCCGCCGGCGAGAACGGCTGCGGCCGGATAGGCAAGCGCGTTGCGGCCGATGGAGAAGGCGGAGAAGGTCCAGCTGGACGGGATGTTGTTGACCATGGCCATGAAGGTGTTGAGGTCGTCGGGCGCACCCCACGGAATGCCCATGCAGAGCTGCACCAGGACCGGATCCTCGATCACGCCTTCCTCGGCCAGCTGCTTGGCGAACCAGAGATGGCCGGTGTCGAAGGCCTCGATTTCGGGGCGGACGCCGAGGTCGGTCATCATCTTGCCCATGGCGCGCAGCATGGAGGGCGTGTTGGTCATGACGTAATCGCCGAGCGAGAAGTTCATGGTGCCGCAGTCGAGCGTGCAGATTTCCGGCAGGCATTCCGCCACATGCGCCACGCGCTCGGTCGCGCCGGCCATGTCGGTGCCGATTTCCTTCAGCGGCAGCGGGCGCTCGACGTCGCCGAAGATCATGTCGCCGCCCATGCCGGCGGTGAGGTTCAGCACCACGTCCACTTCCGAATCGCGGATGCGGTCGGTCACTTCCTTGTAGAGCGACTGCTTGCGCGACGGCGCGCCGGTCTCCGGATCACGCACGTGGCAATGCACCACGGCAGCGCCGGCGCGGGCGGCCTCGATGGCGCTGTCGGCGATTTCCTTCGGGCTGCGCGGCACGTGTCGCGACTTGCCGGCGGTGTCGCCGGAGCCGGTGACGGCGCAGGTGATGAAGACTTCGCGGTTCATGTTCAGGGGCACGGTGTTCTTCTCCCAACAATTCGGTTGGCCGATATTTCGTCGGAAACCGAGACCATGTGCTTTGCGAAATCGGATCTGCGATTGACATTATCGGAACATCCGGTCACGGTCTCCGCATGCTCGACCTCACCGACGAACGCCTCGATATCGACATCCTCGTCGTGCCCGACACGAACCTCCTGCTGGTCGCGTCCGTCATCGAACCGCTGCGCGCTGCAAACCGCATTGCCGGCATGGATCTCTACCGCTGGCGTATCTTTTCGCCCGACGGCCAGCCAATCGAGACGCGATCGCGCATCCCGATCCCCGTCGATGGCGCCTTCCGGCCGGAGCGGGAGACCGTGCCGCTCTTCGTCGTTTCCTCCTACAGCTGGCGCGATGCCGCGACCTCGTCTCTCAAACGGCTGCTTTCCCAGACGGCGCGCTACCGCAGCATGATGGCGGGGATCGAATCGGGCACATGGCTGCTCGCCGAGACGAGCCTGCTCGACGGGTTCCGGGCAACCGTGCACTGGGAGGATTTCGACGACTTCGCCGCCGCCTATCCGCAGATCAGTCTGATCCGCGACCGCTTCGTGATCGACCGCAAGCGGATTTCGACCGGCGGTTCGCTGCCGACGCTCGACCTGATGCTTGAAGTAATCCGCCGCCGGCAGGGCTATTCGCTGGCGCTCGAAGTCTCCCGCATCTTCACTTACGAGCAGACCGGCTTCCGCACCGATTCCACCGGCGCCATGCCCTCGACGGGAAGCCTGCGCATGACGGACGAGCGCGTCAGCGCCGCGATCCGGCTGATGGAGGAGAACATCGAGCAGCCTCTGCTGCTGTCACGGCTTGCAAGGCGCGCCGGGTTGAGCGCCCGCCACCTGCAATCGCTGTTCCACGAGGCGATCGGCGTCGGGCCGCACGTGCATTATCTGGCGGTGCGGCTCAACGCGGCGCGGCGCAAGGTGATCGAGACGCGCACGCCCTTTGCCGACATCGCGCTCGCGACCGGCTTCAACTCGGCCTCCGCCTTCTCCCGTGCCTACCGCGCCCACTTCCGGGAAAGCGCAAGCGAAACCCGGAAGCGGCTGCAGGGGAAGGCTTAGTCCCGGATCGCCAGCAGATCGCGGGCGGCGAAATGCAGCGTCACCTGTTCGCCGGGGGCGGGCGGGGTGAGGCCCGGATCGTTGAACATGTCGAAGGAAATCTCGTTGCCGCCGACCTTCAGCCTGGTCCGGATGACGGAGCCGAGGAAGCTCGAGGAGATGACCTCACCGGGGATTTGCGTGTCAGCACGGCTCGACGGGTTGAGCGAGGCGGCCTCCGGGCGGAGCGCGACGGCGATCCTGTCGCCGGCCTTGTGGGTGGCGAGGCTGTCGCGGATCGCGATCGAATGGCCGCCGAGCCTGATGCGGTTCGTGGCCGGGTCCTCGACTTCGGCATCGATGAGGTTCAGCGTGCCGACGAAGGAGGCGACGAAACGGGTCGCGGGCTTGTTGTAGATCTCGGAGGGCGTGCCGATCTGGTCGGCGCGGCCGGCATTCATCACGACGATGCGGTCGGAGATCGAGAGCGCCTCTTCCTGGTCGTGCGTCACGAAGACGGTGGTGATGCCGAGTTGCCGCTGGATCGCCCGGATTTCCTCGCGCAGCGACACGCGGATCTTGGCATCGAGCGCGGAAAGCGGCTCGTCGAGGAGCAGGACCTGAGGCTTGACGGCGAGCGCACGCGCAAGCGCCACGCGCTGCTGCTGGCCGCCGGACATCTGGTAGGGGTAGCGGCTGGCGAGATGATCGAGGCGGATCAGGGAGAGCATTTCCCTGACGCGGGCCTCGATCTCGGCGCGCGGCTTGCCGGCGACCTTGAGGCCGAACGCGACGTTCTCGAACACGGTCATGTTCGGGAAGAGCGCATAGGCCTGGAATACCATGCCGATATTGCGCTGGTTGGGCTTCAGGCTGGTCTGGTCGACATTGTTGATGCGGATCGTGCCGGCGGACGGTGTCTCGAAGCCGGCGATCATGCGCAGAACGGTCGTCTTGCCGCAGCCCGACGGGCCGAGGAAGGAGACAAACTCGCCCTTCTCGATCGACATGTTGAAATCGTGCACGACCTGGACGGGACCGAAGCTCTTCTGGATGGCGGAAAGATCAAGGAAGGACATGGGGTTCTCGTGCGCGGTCAGGGCTTTGCCGGAGCCGTCTTGTTGAAGCGGGAAAGGAGCTGAAGGAGACCGATGCTGGCCCAGGTGATCGCAAAGGCGATGATGGCAAGCGCCGGCGGCTCATAGGCGCGGTTGGCGCCGATCAGCTGGAGATAGGGACCGAAGGCGGGGCGGTTCAGCAGCGAGGGCATGGTGAACTCGCCGATCACGATCGCGAAGGTGATGAAGGCGCCCGAAAGCACGCCGCTCATCACGTTCGGGAAGATGCAGCGGAAGAGAATTGTACGCCAGGGCGCTCCAAGGCTCTGCGCCGCTTCCGTCAGCGTCGTCACGTCGATGGTGCGCATGGCGGTGTCGACCGAACGGTACATGTAGGGCAGGGACAGCGTCATGAAAGCGAACATCAGCAGCAGGTCGGTGCCGCGCGCGGAGCCGGTGAACGGGATGAGAGAAGAGGAATTGTAGAGCCGGAGATAGCCGAAGACGATGACGATCGCCGGGATGACCAGCGGCAGCAGCGTCACGAATTCCACGACCGGTCGGAACTGCGGCAGGCGCAGCCGCACCCAATAGGCGGTCGGCACCACGAGCAGCACGCCGAAGACGATGGTGAGCAGGGCCATCAGGATCGAATAGCTGAAGCTCTCCCGGAATTGCACGTCCGAGAACACGGAGCGATAGGCATCGAAGGAATATTCGCCGCGGCGCATGCGCAGCGAGAACTCGAAGGTCGCGATCAGCGGCAGGATAAAATAGGTGGAGCCGAAGAGGATGGCCACCCAGGCCCAGATTTTCTGCGTCTTCATTTCTGCCACCGCTCGGCGCGCATGCGCATCCAGATATAGATGAAGTTGGAGACACCGGTGATCACGATCATGCCGAGCGCCAGCGCATAGCCGAGGTTCGCATTGTGCAGCACGTCGCCGCGGATCTGCGCGTAGAGCTGGATCGGCACGATGTTGAAGGTCGAGCCCGTCAGCGAATAGGCGGTCGCGATCGCGCCGAAGGCATTGGCGAAGAGCAGCAGGAAGGTGCCGAGGATCGACGGGAACAGGATCGGCAGCACGACACGGGTCCAGTACTGGAAATTGTTGGCGCCGAGAATTTCGGCCGCTTCCCGCCATTCCTTCTTCAGACCGTCCAGCGCCGGCGTGATGATCAGCACCATCAGCGGGATCTGGAAGTACATGTAGGTGAGGGTAAGGCCTAGGAAACTCAACAGGTTGAAGCCGGTTGCGTATAAATTGAATCCGAACCAGTCGCGCAACAGCACGGTGACGAGCCCGGTGCGCCCGAGGGTTGCCAGGAAGGCGAAGGCGAGCGGAACGCCGGCGAAGTTGGAGGCGACGCCCGAGAAGGTGAGAAGGCCGGAGCGCACCCAGGCCGGTACGCCGCCGAGAACCACGGCCCAGGCGAGGAAGAAGCCGACGAGCGCGCCGCCGAAGGCGGAGGCGAGGCTCACCTTGAGGCTGATGGAATAGGAGGCGAGGATCTTCGGCGTGAAGAGGCCCGCAATGTTCTCGAGCGTGAACTGCCCGTCTGCGTTCAGGAACGCGCCCGTCACCAGGTAGAGGGTGGGCAGGATCAGGAACATCAGGGCGAAGAGAACGAAGGGCGAGACGCCCAGCCAGTCGACGAGGGTCTTCTTCGGGATCAGGGGTCTGGAAGGGGCAGCCGTCATGGGTTGCGGTCGGTCCTTGAAGAGAAAAACGGCTCCCCCGTTCGTGAAGAACGGGGGAGCCCATGTCAGGAGAGCTTACTGAACGTTGGCGCCGACGACGCTGTCCCAGCCCTTGGTGATGGTTTCCTTGTAGGCAGCCTGTTCGTCGAGCGTCGGGAACACGGCCTTTTCATAGGCAGCGGCCGGCGGCAGCTTGTCGAGCAGGTCCTGCGGAACCTTGCCGTTCTTCACCAGATCGTTGAAGCGGATCGGGTGGCAATAGCCCTTCAGCCAGCCGAGCTGACCTTCGTCGGAATAGAGGTATTCCATCCACAGCTTTGCGGCGTTCGGGTGCGGAGCATAGGCAGAGATCGCCTGCACATAGACGCCGGCGACGACGCCCGTTGCCGGGATCACGACGTCAACATCAGGGTTGCCCTTCAGCGTGTCGCGGTCGGCAAGCGCGTTATAGTCCCAGCGCAGGATGATCGGGGTGGTGCCCTGCGCGAGCGGAGCGGACTTGCCGATGACCGGCACGAAGTTGCCCTTGGCGTTCAGCTCCTTGAAGAAGTTGAGACCGGCTTCGCCAGCCTTGGCGACGTCGCCGCCCGAGGCCGAGAGGCCTGCGGCGAAGACGCCGGAAATGGCCTGGTTCGCGGTGCGCGGGTCACCGGCGAGAGCGACCATGTTGGCGAATTCCGGCTTCTGCAGGTCGGCCCAGTCCTTCGGGCTTTCCTTGACGATGTCCTT
>CAMFHT010000233.1 GCA_945952245.1 uncultured Rhizobium sp.
GCGCGACATAGACCACGTTGCAGCCGGGATCGGTCACCAGTTGCACCGCGAGGAAGAGCGCCTGCATGCCGCCAGGAGCAACCGTCGTGCGGTTGATCGGGATGTCCTTGCCGTGCAGCCGGGTCTGGTAGGTCGAAAGCGCCTCGTTCAGGCTGTCGAGGCCGCGCATGTTCGGCACGTAGAAGGTCATGCCGTCATCGAGCGCGCGCTTGGCGGCATCGCGAATGAAGGTGGGCGTCGTCATGTCGCCTTCGCCGTACCAGAGCGGGACGACGTCGCCGATCTCGCGGGCCCGGACGGCAAGCAAGGCGATGTTTTCCGTCACCAGGTCGCGGATCTGTCCGCGAATCCCCTGATAGGCATTGTCTTGCGCTTGAATTCCCAGCCGCTGAAGGGCGGTTTCCTTCGACATGTCAGTCCCCCGGCGGTTCAGGGACGGCTTTAAAGCCATCCTCCGCCACGATTTGTGTTTCGCCGGATCGTGCGGCAAAAGCGCTGCGAATTCAAGCGAGAAATTTTAAGTTTAAATCATTCCCTGAGCAGGCCTCACGTGGGCTCGAGTGCGGCCCGGGCTGCGGCCATGGCCTCGCTCACAGCCGCCGTCAGCATCATCGCGTCGCTGGCCATGACGAAGAAGCGGAAGCCGTCGGTGACGAAGCGGGCGATCGCTTCCGGGCCGGGCCGGAAGATGCCGCAGACGCGGCCTTTCTCGCGGCACGCGGATGCAATGCGGGCGATCGCCTGATCGAGGCTTGGCTTGCCGGGGTCGTCCAGCGCAGCCAGCGAGACGCCGAGATCGCCGGGGCCGATGAAGATCACGTCGATCCCCTCGACGGCGGCGATCGCGTCGATATTGGCGAGGCCATCGGCGTTTTCGACCTGGATCGTCACGAGCACGGAGCGGTTGGCCTCGGCGAGGTAATCCGGAATGCGGTAGCCATAGCCGGCGGCCCGGCCGGGGCCCACGCCCCGCCGGCCAAGCGGCGGGTAGCGCGAGGCCATGACCACGGCGCGGGCCTCCTCGGCGGTCGAGACCATAGGCACCATGATGCCCTTGGCACCCGCATCGAGAATGCCGGGGATCGCGGCAATGTTCGGCACGCGGGCCATGACGGTAACCTGATGCACCTCGCCGGCCCGGAAGAGGTTTTCCCAATCGCCGCGGCCGATCTGAGAGTGTTCGCCGTCGAGGCAGATGAAATCCGGCCGGCCCATGGCGGTCACCTCGACCACGGAGGGATGGGCCATGTTGACGAACGTGCCGATCTTGACCTGGCCGGACAGGCAGGCTTCGCGGAAACTTTCTGGCGTCTGGGGCATGGGTACTCGCATCGGAAGGAAAAAGGGCGGGAGGCCGGCGCGGCAGGCCTGTGTTGGCGGCAGTCTAGGCAGGCCCCGGCATGGCGGCAAGACCCGGAAACCGGTTTCCTTGCCGGCGGCGGTGCGGTATAGACCCCTCGACCGAACAGCCCGGAGAAGATGATGAGCGCGACGATCCGTTACCATGAAGGCGATATTTCCGCTGAAGATGCTGCCCGCTACACGGGCGCCATCGCCATCGATACGGAAACCCTCGGCCTCATTCCCCGCCGCGACCGTCTCTGCGTCGTGCAGCTTTCGCCGGGCGATGGCTCCGCCGACGTGATCCGCATCGCGCCCGGCCAGACCGCGGCGCCGAACCTCACGGCCATGCTCGAAGATCCGGCGCGGCTGAAGATCTTCCATTACGGCCGCTTCGACATCGCCGTCCTCTTCCACACCTTCGGTGTCACGACGGCGCCGGTCTTCTGCACCAAGATCGCCTCGCGTCTCTCGCGCACCTACACCGACCGCCATGGCCTTAAGGACAATCTGAAGGAACTCCTGGAGGTCGACATCTCCAAGGCGCAGCAATCCTCCGACTGGGCGGCGGAAACGCTGTCGCCGGCGCAGCTCGAATATGCGGCCTCCGACGTGCTCTACCTGCACGCGCTCATGGAAAAGCTGACCTTCCGGCTGGAGCGCGACGGTCGCATGCCGCATGCGAAGGCCTGCTTCGAGTTCCTCCCGACCCGCGCCAAGCTCGATCTCCTCGGCTGGGAAGAGACGGACATCTTCGCCCACAGCTAAAATATTTTTTCAGCAGGTCCGGGCCTTCGGTCGAGCCATCGAACAGGCCTGAAAAGACAGGAAAAGCCGGCCCCGCGAGAGGCCGGCTTTTCTGTTTCAAGCCGATACGGCTGCCATTTCCGCGCCGCACGCGTCACCGGATGTTAACCAATTTGGGGTGGAGTTCGCCCTGTCGGCGGCAACGACCGCGGACGGATGGACATAGTCTAAGAGTTGATACCCGATGTCGCTTGGGGGCGTTATGGTTGCCGATTTGCTGGGTAGTTTGGCCCGTGTTTCCGATGATTCCACGTTCACAGAAGACTATGATTACGCGATGGCAGACGACCTCGCCAATGACAACAACATGATGTCGGAAGAGGAGCGCCCGGCCTTCGTGCGCGGCAGCGTCCTGGATGCCTTCGTGGCCCATGACCGCGTGGGACGTCTTCCGGCGTCCAGCCATATCGCGGCGATCGATTCCGACGATAACGGCCTCTACCGTCTCTTCCCAACCCGCTGACTGTCCGACCGCTCAGTAGCGGCCGGGCACGCGGGCGCGGGCACGGATTTCCTCGAAGGTCCAGTCCTTCAGAAGGTTTCCGTCCTCGTAAACGGGCAACAGATGGTTGCGCCGATTGCCGATCTCGTCGAGGCGGCAGGCGGCAAGTTCCGCCAGTTCCTCGACCACGGCCTGGCGGCCGGCCTTCGACCCCTTTTCCTGCATCGTCGCCGGGCGCTTGGCCATGTCGTGCCAGCGTCCGGTCTCGTCCATGAAGGCATTGGCCTTCATGGCGAAGGAATAGGTGTCGCGGCTGACCTTCTGGATCAGCTGCGAGCCGATGCCGAAATAGATGTTGTCGGCGGCGAAACCCAGGGCCTCCATGCGCCCGAGGATCATCGTCATGTCCTGCGGCGAGACGCCATCGCCCTGCATCACCCGAACCCTGTGGTCGATGACCTTGTAACCGCGCGAATTCAGCGACGTGCCGAAGGCATAGGCGAGCTGCGCCACAACCTGAACCGGCGTGTCGATGGGATCGCCGCTGTCCGGCCTCACGATCAGCATCGCGCCCGACTGTTTAACCGCGTCATGCAGCGCCTTTCCCCAGGTGTCGGAGACGGCATGGGAGATGTCATAGCTGTCCGAGACGACCGAGAGCGTGCCGTAACGGGCGAAGCGCTCCAGCATGGTCCCGAAGGCTTCGCTCTCGCGCGCCGGCCCCCAGGCGGTCATGGTCGAATGCTCCGAGGCCGGGTAGGAGGTGCCGGCCATTCGGGCGCCATAGGCGCGGCGCGCCTGCAGAACGGCACCCAGCGTATCCGTGCGCTCGAAGAAGAGAAGATGGGCCGTGCCGCCCAGCGCCGCCTGTTCGCGGCTGGTGGCGCTGCGGGCACCAAAGTCGTGCAGCCGCGTCTCGATCGCGATCCTCTCCGGGTCCGTGGTCTTCTCGTAGAACGGCAGAAGCTGGTCGCGAATCCTGCGGGCATTGCTGGCGACGGTGGACGGATACCAGACGGCACGCAGAATGGCCGTATCGAGATAGGGCGCGATCCACGGCGTTTCCGGGTCCGTGCTCGTGACCTGCAGCATGGGTACGCCACGCCGGACGATCGTGCCCTCCGGCAACGCCTCGATGCGCACCGGCATGAAGCCGCCATGCCGCGAGACGATCCGCATCCAGCCTTCGCGGTTGAAGGGCAGGCCGTGCTCGATGGCGATATCTTCGGCCTCCTGCACGTCATGGCGGGTCACGGGCCGCTGCAGCATGTCCTTCAGCCACATCTGCAGGCCGAAGAACACGATCTCTGGCCGCGAGGACGTGCCGCGCGCCTCGAGATAGGCGGTCAGGCCGCGCACTGCATCGGGATATTGCAGGTGATGGCTGAGCTTGTAGCTGTCGGTGTTCAGAATGGGATTGTCAGAAATCATCGCTCCGGTCCGTCAGCGCAAGACAAGCCGGCAAATCGCCGGTGCCCCAGGTATAGGGGCTGACGCCGATGGCTCACAATGGGAAGTTTCTCCCGCCATGCGGAAAAAGGTTAGCAATCTGTTAATCATTGTGCATTAACATGTAAATTAAAGCAGAGTAATTGTGCGATTCGCCCGCCCAAGCGGCGGTCCCTGTTCCGGATCGGAACAGCCGAGGACGGAAATCATTTCCCTCCGCCGATACCATGCGTAATCCAAGTTCAGGCGGCGATGGCCCCGGTGAGGGGCGAAGACGCCAGTAAGAGGGCCGGGGTGCACCGAGCCCGTGTTAAACCTGATCCAGCCACCCCATTGTCAGATCGGAGCACACGATGTTGCCTCCTGTTCGTACGATATCCGGGTCTAGCGGGTCCTACCAGAACTCGTCTTCCGTCACGGCCAGTGCGCACCTGACGGGGGAACCGATCTTCCCAGGACAGGCCGCAGATGCGGACCGGGACGTCAATCCCAACCTCGCAGGCAAGCTGAACATCCTGCTGATGTCCGGCCGCGATGTCGTTGCGGAAGATCTTTCCATGCTCGCCGATGCGCTGGGCAGGGTCATCGACCTGCCGCGCGAACCGGGCGAAACCAGCGCCGTTTACGTGCATCGTCTCGCCGAGGCGCTGGCGGCCCTTACGGGCAATGCCCGGGCGGAGGCAGAGCGCCAGCTCAACCAGATGATCCGCGGCATCAGGCTCGATTTCGTCATCAAGGCCTTCCTCAACCCGACCGGCCCGGAAGCAGCCCGGATCGTGGCGCTGATCGAAATGGCCGGCCTCAGGGATGCAGATTTCGCAACCCGCACGGTTCTCACCTCCTATCGCCAGAACGGCGCGGACATTCCGCTCGATCTGCCCATGCAGGGCCCGCCGCAGCGCAACGGTACACTGCCTGTAACCGCTGCCGGTCCGGCAGCGGCTGCATCCGCGCTTCCGAATGCGTCTGGCGCGAGGCCAGCATCATCGGCTTCGGGGTCTCCGGTACCCTCACTCGCAGGCGAGATGCCGATCATTCTGGCCGAAGAATTCGAGGACGAGCCGGAACTCGTGATCTTCCATTCCGACACCGACAACATCTTCAGCCGCACGTCGTCCGAGCCGCTGAAAACCGAAAGCCGGTCGGCGGCATCGGGTGCCTATGCGGTGCTCGAAGAGGCACGGACGGCGTCCGTCCGTTCACCCATGGACAAGCAGGTACCGCCCGGGCCCGGCGTCGATGCACGACGGCTGCAGACCATTCTCGACCGCGCGTTCGAGGCGGGTGACAATGCCGATCCGGTCATCCAGGCCAAGGCGGCCATGGAGCTTCTCGCCAGCGAGGATGCGCCGCCTCAGCGTCCACTCGCCGGCAACCGCCCGGCCTCCCGGCTCGACGAGCCGCTCGTGAAGCCGTTCATCGACTATACCCGCCCGCCGCCGCGCCCGCCGGCACAGGTGGAGCTTCACAATGCAATCCTGACGGTCAAGGGATGGACCGAAGGCGATGGCGGCCGCCTGCCGATCCTCCCCGCCTCGATGGAGGCGGAGGCGGCACTGTCGGCGGCCCTTTCCCCGCATGCGGGGCCGGAGCCGGACGTGCCGGAAAGCCTCTACGCGCTGCGCGGCCGCGGCATTGCCGCCAATGACGACCGACACAAGTCTGCCCTTGCCGCCGCCGAGCAGCAATTGCTCCGCACGGCGGACGAAGCGGCCGGCCTTGCCGCCGACCGAAGGCTCGATCTCTCCGCACCTTCCCTGCAGGGCATGGCCCGCGCCTCGGCAGGCGATGCCCTGATCGCGGCTGCCCTTCAGCTCGGACACGACCCGCGGGCCGCGACGGGCTATGCCACGGTTCCCTATCCGGTCGTCGACGAGCGCGACGAAGAGCGGGCGGACCGCTCCGGCTACCGCTCGCAGTCGGAGGGCGAGGAGGCGGAAGGCGAGGACGAGGAAGAGCGGCATGCGGAGCAGGAGCAGACCGCTTCGCCGGATCTTGCAGAAGAACCTGCCGTGGCCGCCTCTCCTGACGGCCCCTCCGACCACAGCGATCCGGCCTTCGACCTGTACCAGCGCATGGCCGGCTGGAGCTGAGGCGCTCGACTCCTCGCTTCTGACGAGCTTCCGACAAAGCAGAAAGGCCCGCCGGACGAACCGGCGGGCCTTTCCATATCTGCCAGACCTTGGGCCGATTACTCGGCGTTGCGGTTCTTCAGGGCTGCGCCCAGGATGTCGCCGAGCGAGGCGCCCGAGTCGGACGAACCGAACTGAGCCACGGCTTCCTTCTCTTCGGCGATTTCCAGCGCCTTGATCGAAAGCATGACCTTGCGGTCCTTCTTGGAGAAGTTGGTAACGCGAGCGTCGACAACCTGACCGACCGAGAAACGCTCCGGACGCTGTTCGTCGCGGTCACGCGACAGATCGGCGCGGCGGATGAACGAGGTGATGTCTTCGTGGTTCACGAGCTTCACTTCGATGCCACCATCATTGACGGCGATGACTTCGCACGAAACGACGGCGTTCTTGCGCAGGTCGCCGGAAG
>CAMFHT010000234.1 GCA_945952245.1 uncultured Rhizobium sp.
GGTGCCGATGTCGCTCGAAGAGGCGATCGCCAGCCTGACCGAGGAGGCGACGCCGCCGGATCTCAAGCGCCGCGCTGCAGCCCGAAAGGCCCGCGCCTGATCGGACGGGACCGGGGGCGGTCCCTTCGATCCGACAACGACATGGTGAAACCGCAGGCCGAATGGCTTGCGGTTCGCCCGGTACGCTCTGCCGCAAACAATTCTCGGAATGAACCGGTTTTCGTCAGAATTCCGTAACATCGGCAGGTTATTATCTTCTGAAACGTGTTAGGGTTACAACCATGAACCCTCCGTTTTTGAGTCTCCGTCAGGAGGGGGTTTGATGCGTGCTGCGGTGCGGCGGCATCAATGAGGGAGCGGGCGAACTGCCCGGGCAAACGTGCGCTTTGAGCAGCTGTCTTATGCCAATGAACGCGATCCGCGCCTGAAGCGCTGGGTTATCCGGACCATCGAAGGCCTGTCGGGCCGCAACCGTTTTCTCAGGGCCTACGAGACCTGGCGGTCCGAGATCGTCGCCGAGGGCGACCGGGTGTTTGGCCGCATGCTGGAACTGATCGACGTCAGGCTGGCTGTCCGCGGCGAGTGGCCGCCGAAGAACCTCTCCGATGCACCGGTGGTGATCGTTGCCAACCACCCCTACGGCATTGGTGACGGCATTGCCGTTCTGGCTCTCGCCGAACAGCTCGGCCGTCCTTTCCGCGTGCTCATCAACAACGAGCTCCTGAAGGTTCCGGAAATGGAACCCTATTCGCTGCCGGTCTCCTTCGAGGAGACGAAGGAAGCGCTCGAGATCAACATGAAGACCCGCCACGAGGCGGTACGCCTGCTGAAGCAGGGGGTCACCATCGTGGTCTTTCCCGCAGGCGGGGTCGCGACGGCGAAGAAGGCCTTCGGCAAGGCGGAAGACCTGCCATGGAAGACCTTTACCGCCAAGCTCATCCAGTCGGCCCATGCTAACGTCATCCCGATCTATTTCGAGGGCCAGAACGGACGCCTGTTCCATCTCGTCAGCAAGATCTCGCTGACGCTGCGCATCTCGCTCCTGATCCGCGAATTCCGCAAGCTCTCGGGATCTATGATCAATTCGACGGTCGGAAGCATGATCACCTGGGACGAGCTCGCGCGCATGCCGGGCCGTCAGGAGATCCTCAGCTATCTCTACGACGCGGTCTTCTCGCTCGCGCCGGCTCCCAAGAGGCGTACCGTTCACGGCTGATCAGTCGCAGGTCACTAGCCACCATTTCGGTCGCCTGGACGTGTAGGAATGCGACCGTGGCCTCAGTGCCGCGAGATGTGGACGATCGAAGCAGCCCGTCAGAAGCGCCACGACGGGTGCATCGTCGATCGCGCCGATCGAAGATCCGCATTCGGGACAGAAAGCGCGCGAGGATTTGTCCGAAGAACGGAAGGTCTTTGGCCTGCCGGCGGGGCCCGTCCAGGCCACGCTGTTGGAGGGAAATTCCACCCAAACGGCGGTGAGAGCGCCCGTGGCGCGCTGGCACATGCGGCACGAGCAGGTATGGGGAAACCCCGGATCGCCACGGGCTTCGAACCGGATTGCGCCGCAAAGGCAGCCCCCTTGCCAGATTTTCTCTCTCGTCATGCTCGTCTCCCTTCCTCCATTCCGGAAGTAGGAAGCGCAGCGCGCCTTGACAAGTCGAGGTTCGCCGGTCAGTCGGCGACGAAGGAGGCCGTATCGTCCTGCTTGTGAGCGGTATCTGTCGTCAGCACTTCAATGTCGGTGTTGACGCCCGCCGCGACCTTGAAGTCACGCTGGTAGATCTTGTCCTTGTTGCGGGCAACCGCCGTGTACTGGCCCTCCGCCAGCACCATTGTCGGGAAGGGGCTGACACTTTCCGAAAGCGTATCGCCGGAGGTGGTCAAGACGGACCAGGCCGTATCGGCGAGCGCCTCGCCACCCTTTTCCGAGACGAGCTTCAAGGTGATCTGCGCTGCCTTGTGCTGGATCACGGCCTTGGTCAGCTTTCCGGCTTCCACCTGGATGTCTGCGCGGATCACGGCGTTGATGTCGCCATATTCGGAGACCACGTGATAGGTGCCGGCATTGAGCCGCACCACCTGGTTCGGCTGCACGTCGTCCATCACCAGCCCGCGCTCGCCATCCTCCTTCGTGTCGGAGGAGTAGATGGTAAAGGAGAGATCGTCGGCGGGAATGCGCATGTCTGCGCCGGAGACGGCATTGAGGAGGATGCCGCCGGCATCGAGCACCAGCACCTGGTTCTCCACGTCGCCCACCAGCGGGATCTTCATGCGCTTGGTGGCGCCGGCGCGGCCGAAGGCGACGTTGACGAAGTAATCGCCCGGCGGAAGCTGAAAGTTCGCCGAGCCGCCGGAGGCGGTCGCAACAAGCGGCAGTTTGTCGTCCGTACCGGGCGTCGGGCTGAACACGCTCCAGATCAGGCCTTCCTCGACCGGCTTGCCATCCTGCGTCAGCTTGGCTTCGAGGTGGACGTCGCGCGCCACCATAACGGGCGCCATGGGGTCGAGCGGTCCGGCGGGTGCGGAAAACGCATTCGGCTTCGGCATCTTCTCGGCGCCATCCAGCTGCCGGAACGCCTTCAGCGGATCGTCGCCGGTGACGTCCTGCGCCACGGCCTGGAGCGGGGAGGAGAGGGCAGCGGCCAGGAGAATGACGCCTCTGAGGCCGTTCGAAAATCCTGACATGAGATACCCGGTTGACTTCTGTTGCGTGCGGCTTCACTTCAAGCCTAACCCGGTGGCAATTTCAAGACCTCGTCCGCGAACCTGCCGCCGCAGAAGCGATTGATCAAACGGAAGAACGATGACGGAAAACAAGGCACTCAAGGATTACATGGCGGTCCGCCGCTCCATCCCCGCATTCCAGATGCGCGAGCCAGGGCCCGCCAAGGCCGAGATCGAGGAGCTGCTGCGGCTTGCCTCGCGCGTGCCGGACCACGGCAAGCTCGCCCCCTGGCGCTTCATCGTCTACCGCGGCGCGGAACGGGCGCGCATTGGCGAAGAGCTGCTGAAGCTGCGGCTTGCCGTCGAGCCGAACCTCAGCGAAGAGCTGATTCAGGTGGAGAAGACGCGTTTCACCCGCGCGCCCGTCGTTATCGCCGTCATCAGCAAGGCCGCGCCGCATGCGAAGATCCCGGAATGGGAACAGCTGATGTCTGCCGGCGCCGTCTGCCTCAACACGCTGTTTGCCGCCAATGCGATCGGCTATGTGGCGAACTGGCTGACGGAATGGTTTGCCTTCGACGAGCGCGCTTATCCGCTACTCGGCGTCAACGCGGGCGAGAAGGTGGCCGGCTTCATTCACGTGGGCTCGACCGATTTCCCGGTCACGGAACGGCCGCGGCCGGAGCTTTCCGAAACCGTAACCTGGGTGGGTGAAGCCTGATGCACTTCTACGAGACAGCCGAGAACAGGCACGGCCTCAAGCACGACCCCTTCAAGGCGATCGTCGCGCCGCGCCCGATCGGCTGGATCGGCACGAAGGGCAGGGACGGGTCTTTCAACCTGTCCCCCTATTCCTTCTTCAACATCGTTGCGGACCGCCCGAAGATCGTGATGTTCGCCGGCGGTCTTGGCAAGGATTCGCCGCGCAACACCGAAGAGACCGGCGTCTTCACCGCAAGCCTCGTCGGCCGTGATCTCATGAAGCCGATGAATGCCTCGTCCGTCGCTGTGCCCTACGGCACGAACGAGTTCGAGATCGCGGGCCTGACGCCCGTCATGGGCCGGCTGGTCGATGCGCCCTATGTGGGCGAGGCGCTCGCCGTGCTCGAGTGCAGGGTCACGGAGATCCATCGCCCCCGCGGCCTTTCAGGTGAAACCGCGGATACCGTCATTACCTTCGGTCAGGTCCTCGGCATCCACATCAGCGAGACCATCATCCGGGACGGACGTCTCGACATGGGCGCCATCGGCCCCATTGGCCGCCTCGGCTATATGGATTACAGCGATTCCGGTGAGGTCTTCGAAATGATGCGGCCGGAGAGGCCGAAGGGCTGACGCTCAGGCTTTCGACGGAACCGTTCGCTGCGTGATGCGCAGTGCACGCAGCCGTTCCGGCTCACTCGCAATGTTCGGTACGCCAAGCACCGCCTTTGCCTCCCGGATCTCCTCTTCGGTCGGAAGGAAGCCGTGGTTGATGGCGGTGACCTGCCGCGGCGAGAGGGTAAGCTTGCCGGTAAATCCATCCGCCGCCGCCTCGCGGCAATCCCGCGCGAGCCGGTCGGTGGAAAAGAGGCCGGAGGCTGTATCCAGTGCCTCCACATGCGCCTGTGCTGCCGCGAGCAGAACCGAGGCGCGGGCCTGGCGGAAGAGATCGGTCAGAAGGCCCCCGCTGTCATGCATGCGGCGCGCGCCCGTCAGCCGCTGTAGCGATATCGCTGACCAGCCGAGCGCGATCAGTCTCCGGGAAAGGCCGGCATAGGATTGCCCGAGCGCCTGCGGCAGAAGCGCGGCAATGCGGATATCGCCATCGGGAAGGCCATGGATTGCTTCTTCTGCCGAAAGCATGACGTCGAGTTGCTGGACATCGGCAGGTGCCCTGGGTTCCATGAGAACGATCCCCTGAGGCCTCACCGCCAACACATCTGCGAGCAGATCCTCCGTCGCCTCGTCAAGGGCGGGCAAGCCGATGAAAACGGACGGATCGCTTTCCTTGCCGCTGCGCCCGTTGACGAAGGCCGCGAAGCTTTCGGCGGCGGAGCGCCTGATGTCAGAGGGCAGGGCCGCGAAATCAAGGACGAGCACGTCCGCACCGCTCGAAAACCCTGCGCTCAGGGCGGCTTCTTCGACAGGGGGAATCACCAGCCAGGATCGCGTCAGGAACGGGACCGGAAGGCCGCTCGGCAGATTGTCCATTCGATCCTCTCCCGCGTCTTCAGCCGCACCTGATTGTGGTTCGATCAATACTATGTGCCAACTTGGGCCGCATTTGCGGCGAAAACGCCTTTGCTGCCCGCATGACCGCCGTCATTCCCGGACTGTTTCTCCGGATGGTTAATGAATGTAGTTAACCAATCATAATTCTTTGCCTGCTAGCTTCTTCATCAGGATGGTTGGTGCTTCCCGCACCTGATGGAATTGCGCACAGTGATCGTACAAGCATTTCTCCGGTGGTCGCAAACGGCGCGTGTTGCCGACAGGGCTCGGGCAGCCAATGCGCTCGCACGCGTGTGGCTCCATTCAGATCTCGGCAAGGAAGAACGTCAGGCCGCTTATATGGCCATGACCTATCTTCTCGACGATCCGTCCCCGAAGGTGCGCCTCGCACTCGCCGAAGCACTGGCGCCAGCGGAGGAAGCGCCCCGGAACCTGGTCCTGGCGCTTGCTGAAGATCAGGCGGAGGTGGCCGCTACCGTTCTCGTCCAGTCGCCCGTTCTGACAGACGAGGATCTGATCGATCTTGCCGCCCGCGGCGATGGCCTCCGCCGCAGCCTCATTGCTTCGCGGGCGGACGTTTCGCACATCGTCTCCGCTGCCATCGCCGCCATCGGCGAGGAAGCAGAGATCGTGCTTCTTCTCGAAAACCCCGACAACCGATTCGCTGCAGCAACGCTCCGGCAGATCGCCATCCGGCATGGCGACAGCAGCGAGGTCCGGAGCCTGCTGCTCGACCGGAACGACCTGCCGGCCGATGCACGTCACATGCTGATGCAGAAGGTATCCGAGGCGCTGCTTTCCTGCGATCTCGTGCGTGCCACTGTAGACGGCAACCGGGCCCGGCGCATCACCCGCGAGGCTGCGGAAGCAGCCACGCTCGCCATTGCCGGCCAGGCAACCGAACGGGATATTCCGGCCCTGGTCGAGCATCTGCGCGCCGGGTGCCGCATCACACCGGCCTTCCTCATGCACGCGCTCTGCACCGGCCGCATCGATTTCGTCGCCTGCGTGCTCGTCAACCTCACCGGCGTCGAGGATAGGCGGGTGAGGGCGGTTCTCTCCACGAGCCGCATGCATGCGGTGCGCGCGCTTTTCGAGGCTGCCGGACTGAAGCGCGAACTGAGCACCGTCTTTGCCGAGGCGACGCTTCTCTTGCGCAAGGCAGTACTGGCTGGCGAGAAGGGCGTGGATCTCGCGGCCGAACTGGTCCTGCGCTTCCGCACGCCCGGTGCGCCGCGCAACGCGGCATCGGACCTGCTCGACATGGTCGAGCATCTCGCGCGTCTCGAACAGCGCCAGCAGGCGCGCAGCTATGCCATCGAAGCGGCCCGCGCCGCCTGACGTCCTTTCCGGTGATTGGAGCTACTTGACGTCCTCGACCACCAGCCGATTGTTCAGCGGCTGCAGCGGACGGGCGTTCATCGGGAAGAGTTCGCGGAACTTGCGGATCTGCTCGTAGGATGCCTCGATCGGCTGGCGCATCTCGAACCAGTTCACGCCTTCGCTGCAGGGCGGCGTCGTCAGCGACCCCATGAAGCGGAAATAGGTGCCGTCCTTCGGCAGCAAGGCCTTGAGGTCGGTCTTCACGTCGATCAGCCGCTTGGATTTTCCGCCCTCGGCCTGTCTCTTATACACATCTGACGCTGCCGACGACTCCTTACGTGTAGAT
>CAMFHT010000235.1 GCA_945952245.1 uncultured Rhizobium sp.
ATCTGAAGTTTAGCGGCCTTGCCGCTAAGCCTTCGATTTTGCTTTCCCGCCCGCAAGGGGCGGGAAGTGGCCATCACATATCGTCGAAATCCCTGCCCTTCTGCATGAGATAGATGTCCATGATCCAGCCGTTCTTCTCCCGCAGCGCGGCGCGTGTCGCGAGGATCTGGTCCGAGACCTCCGTGACCGCCCCCCGGATCACCACCTCCTCCGGCGTGCCGAGATAGGCGCCCCAGTAGATCTGCGCCTCCGGGTCGTCCACGCGCTGGAAGGCCTGTTCGCCGTCGAGCATGACGACGGCGGTTTCGGAGCGGTGGGGGAAGGTCTCGGCAAGACGCCGGCCGGTGGTGATTTCGACCGGCTTTCCGACGAGGTTGAGCGGGATCTGGTGGGCGGCGCAGAGCGCCTGGATGGAGGTGATGCCGGGAATGACGGTCATGCCGAAATCGACCTTGCCGGTCGCCTTCACCCGCTCGAGAATGCGAAGCGTGCTGTCATAGAGCATGGGGTCGCCCCAGACGAGCAGCGCGCCCGTGCCATCCTCCGGCAGGTCTTCGAGAAACAGGCGGACATAGGTGCCGGTAATCGCCGCATGCCATTCGTCCACGCCCTCCACATAGGAGCGGCCTTCGACCTTGCGGACGGGAAGCGCGAACGCCACCGTGCGGCTTTCGGGCCGGGTCACGTAGCGGGCGATGATCTCGCGGCGGACTTCGGCGAGATCGGCCTTCTTCGCGCCCTTGGTCGGGATGAAGAGGACATCCGCCCGGTTGAGCGCGTTGATCGCCTGCACCGTCATGTGTTCGGGATTGCCGGTGCCGATGCCGACGACGAGGATATGTCTCATCCGCTCTCATCCTGCCTGAAACAGATATCCGCGCTCTCTACCGCTTCCGGGGCATCGCCGTCACCTGCTTTTCTGCGGAAGGTGCTTGATGCCTCATTAAATTGGCTTTAGGCCTCGAAGGCTAATCTTTGAGACATCGCGGGCACCCGGCCCGGCACCATCCGGTTCGGAGCAGCATGGACAGCATGACGGCAGAGCGCATCTCGGCGGACGACGAAGACAGGGCTTACCGCCCCGCTCCGCTGGATTACAGCCCCGCCGGCCTTGCCCGTGACGAGATGGTGGACGAGACCGGCAGGGTCCGCTCCGTCTGGCAGCCGCTCGCGGCAGCGCTCGGCAGCCGGCCCGCCGGCGAGATCCACGAGCGTTTCGCCCGCTCCGAGCGCTATCTGCGCGATGCCGGCATCTATCACCGGGATTATGGCGGCGTGCAGGCCACGCCGCGAAGCTGGCCGCTCTCGCCCTTCCCCGTGCTGATGGCGGAAGCGGAATGGGTTTGCATCGCCGAGGGTCTTTCCGAGCGCGCGGAGCTTCTCGAACGGCTGATGGCAGATCTTTACGGTCCGAATCACCTTGTCGAAGACGGTGTCCTTCCGCCCTTCGCCGTCGCGGGAAATCCGGAATATCTGCGCCCGCTCGCGGGGCTTGCGCCGACCGGCGGCCACTTCCTGCATTTCCTCGCCTTCGATCTCGGACGCGACGAGGAGGGCCGCTGGCGCGTGCTTGCGGACCGGACGCAGGCCCCCTCCGGCGCGGGCTTTGCGCTCGAAAACCGCGTGGCGACCACCCGCACCTTTGCCGGCCTTACCGACCGCAGCACCGTGCACCGGCTCGCCCCCTTCTTTGCCCGCTTCCGGGACAGGCTTCAGGCGGATCTCCATGCCCGCGACGAGCGCGTGGCGGTGCTGACGCCGGGGCGCAGCAACCCGACCTATTTCGAGCAGGCCTATCTTGCCCGCTATCTCGGCTTCACGCTGCTCGAGGGTGAAGACCTCGTCGTCATCGACGGCGCGCTGATGGTGCGCACCATTTCCGGACCGAAACCGGTGACCGTGTTGTGGCGCCGGCTGCAGGCCGCGCTCGCCGATCCGCTGGAGCTCGATGAACGCTCGACGCTCGGCACGCCCGGACTGATGGAGGCTGTGCGCGCCGGCTCGGTGACGCTCGTGAATGCGCTCGGCTCCGGCATCCTGGAAACGCAGATCATCGCCGCGCATCTGCCCGCCATCGCGCGCCGGCTGCTCGGCCGCGATCTCGCCTTGGCCGGCACCGATGCCTGGTGGGGCGAGGTTCCGCATGCCGACACCGGTTCGCCCGTCGCCATCGGCCCTGCCATCGGCCCTGCCTTCGGCACGCTGCCGCATTTCGAGCCGAAGAGCGGGTTCCGCGCTGGTGACCCGGGCATGCTGGCCGCTGACCGGCACAAGGTCGGCTTCCGCGTGCTTCCGCTTTCGCGCACGGCGGTGGTGGAAGACGGCAAACTCGTTTCCCGCCCGCTGATCCTCCGCTTCTTCGCCGCCCGGACAGCGGATGGATGGAGCGTGATGCCCGGCGGCTTTGCCCGCATGGCCCATGCCGAGGACGGCGGGACGCTTTCCTTCCACGAGGGTGGCCGCAGTGCCGATCTCTGGGTGGTGAGCGATCAGGCGGTGCCGGATCTCAGCCTCATCACCACCTCGACCAGCGAAACCGTGAAGCGCCAGGCGGGCAGCCTGCCGAGCCGCGCAGCCGACAACCTGTTCTGGCTCGGCCGCTACATCGAGCGGGCGGAAGGGGCGTTGCGCATCCTGCGCGCCTATCACGCGCGCCTTGCCGAAACCGGCAATCCGGACCTGCCGCTCCTGAAGGCCGTGACTGCCTATCTCGCCGACCTGGAGATCGACACGGCCGAACCCGTGCCGCGCATGCTGCTCTCGAACATCGACAGCGCCGTCTATTCCGCCGGCAATATCCGCGACCGGTTCTCGCCGGATGGCTGGATGGCGCTGACGGATTTGCAGAAGACCGCCCACCGCTTCAGCGAAAAGGTCGCCGCCGGCGATGACGCGGCGCATGCCATGACCATCCTGCTCCGAAAGCTGGCGGGCTTCGCCGGCCTCGTGCACGAGAACATGTACCGCTTCATGGGCTGGCGCTTTCTCACCATCGGCAGGCATCTGGAGCGCGGGCTGCACATGACTGCACTGCTTGCCCATCTCACCGGCCCGGATGCGCCGGAGGGAGCGGACGACATCCTGCTCGACATCGGCGACAACGTCATGACCCACCGCCGGCATTACAGCGTGACGACCTCGACCACGAGCGTGGTGGATCTGATGGCGCTCGACCCCTATAATCCGCGCTCGGTGATCTTCCAGCTCACCGAGATCTCCAATTCGGTCGTTCAGCTGCCGAGCACGGCGGAGGACCGCATGAAGCTTCGCCGCGACATCGCCGCCGTCGAGGCGGGCATCGCAGCGCTCGAACCCGGCACGCTGACGCCCCAGCACTTCAAGCGGCTGGAAGCGGATCTCGAAGCCTTTTCCGATGCGCTCGCGCTCGCCTATCTGAGCTGACGCCATGCTCTATGATCTCAAGCTCGAAATCGGCTCGACCTACGACCACCCCGTGGCGACGGGCCGGCATGTGCTGCGAGTCGCGCCGCTCGACATTGCGGGACGGCAGACCGTGCGGACCCTCGACCTCTCGATCGCGCCGCAGCCGGACAGCCGCTTCGCCTCGCGAAGCTTCTTCGGCGGGCAGGACATCGGGTTCGTCATCCGCCATCCGCACAAGGACCTGACGGTAACCCTCCGGGCCGAGGTGGACGTGACCGCGCCGGAGTGGAACACGGCCTCCTCGATCCCGCTCGGCGATCTTCCAGCGGCGCTGGATGACATCCGCTCCATCGGGCCGGATAGCCCGCACCATTTCCTGGAACCCAGCCCCCGCCTGCCGAAGCCGGGCTCCGCTTTCGAAGACTATGCGCGGCAGAGCCTCGAAGCCGGCGGCTCCATGGCGGCGATCGCAGACGACCTGATGCGGCGCATCCACGGCGACTTCACCTATGACGCAAAGGCGACCACGGTGGACACGCCGGCCTCGGATGCCTTCAGGCTGAAGCGCGGGGTGTGCCAGGATTTCACGCATGTGATGATCGCCTGCCTGCGATCGCTCGGCATTCCCGCAGCCTATGTCAGCGGCTATCTGCGCACCCTGCCGCCGCCGGGCAAACCGAAGCTGGTTGGCGCCGATGCCATGCATGCCTGGGTGCGCGCCTGGTGCGGACCTGTCTGCGGCTGGATCGAGTTCGACCCCACGAATGCCATGCTCGCCTCGACCGACCATATCGTCGCCGGCTACGGACGGGACTATGCCGACATCGCCCCGCTTGCGGGCACGGTGAAGGGACATGGCGGACAGGACGGTTTCCAGCGGGTCGACATCGCCGTCATGGAGAGTTGAGGAGACAGGAACCGGCCTGCAACTTGCGGGGCATATGACAGCGCATGTGGGAAATGACCTTTGCCGCTTAGCCAAGCGAACAATTTTTTTGACCGAAATCGAGGGACAACCGGCTGCTACAGCGCGTTAGGCCTTGTTTTAAAAAGATTATCCGGATTTTTGATACAAATCATAAAATTCGGCTTCAATCGGTTTTATTCGTAAGATTCTTGGTCTAACGTCGCGATGTAGGAACATGAACGAGCTAAGCCGAATTATGAATTCTTCACCGAAGCCCGAACTTCTTTCCCCCTCCCCCCGTGTCTCGAGCCCGGAGGTTCTCGCCGGTGAAATCATCGAGACGCTGACTTACCGGATCGGTAAGGATGCGAAGGTCGCCAAGCCGCACGACTGGCTGACGGCGACCATTCTGGTCGTGCGCGACCGGATCATCGATCACTGGATGCAGTCCACCCGGCGCGCCTACGAAACCAATGCCAAGCGGGTCTACTATCTGTCGCTGGAATTCCTGATCGGCCGCCTGATGCGCGACGCCGTCTCGAACCTCGGCATGATGGACGACGTCCGCGCTGCTCTCGGTTCGCTCGGTGTGGATCTCGACATCATCGCGGAACTCGAGCCCGATGCGGCGCTCGGCAATGGCGGCCTTGGACGCCTCGCCGCCTGTTTCATGGAATCGATGGCGAGCGTCGACATCCCCGCCTATGGCTATGGCATCCGCTACATGCACGGTCTCTTCCGCCATCAGATGTCGGATGGCTGGCAGGTGGAACTGCCGGAAACCTGGCTCGCCCACGGCAACCCCTGGGAGTTCGAGCGCCGCGAGAGCTCCTACGAAGTGGGGTTCGGCGGCTCGGTCGAGACCGTCGGTTCCTATGACGAGGCGCCACGCTACATCTGGAAGCCCGCGGAACGCGTGATCGCCATGGCCTGCGACACGCCGGTCGTCGGCTGGAAGGCCGAGCGCGTCAACACGCTGCGTCTGTGGACCGCACAGCCGATCGACCCGATCCTGCTCGACGCCTTCAATGCCGGCGATCACATCGGGGCACTGCGCGAAAGCAACAAGGCCGAGGCGCTGGCCCGCGTTCTCTACCCGGCGGACGCCACGCCCGCCGGCCAGGAACTGCGCCTGCGCCAGGAATACTTCTTCTCCTCCGCCTCGCTGCAGGACATCCTGCGCCGGCACCTCCAGCAATATCCGGACTTCAAGTCGCTGCCGGACAAGGTGTCGATCCAGCTCAACGACACGCACCCGGCGGTCTCCGTCGCCGAGCTGATGCGGCTCCTGATGGACGTCCACCGGCTCGATTTCGTCGAAGCCTGGGACATTACCTGGCGCACCTTCAGCTATACCAACCACACGCTCCTGCCGGAGGCGCTGGAAAGCTGGCCGGTGCCGCTGTTCGAACGTCTGCTGCCGCGCCACATGCAGATCGTCTATGCGATCAATGCCCATATCCTGGTCGATGCCCGCAAGGGCAAGTCGATGACCGACAACGAGATCCGCTCGATCTCGCTGATCGACGAGGCGGGTGAACGGCGCGTGCGCATGGGCAATCTCGCCTTCATCGGCTCGCACTCGATCAACGGCGTTTCCGCCCTGCACACGGAGCTGATGAAGGAAACGGTATTCGCCGATCTGCACAAGCTCTATCCGACCCGCATCAACAACAAGACGAACGGGATCACGCCCCGCCGCTGGCTGATGCAGTGCAACCGGGGGCTGACCGGGCTCATCCGCGAGGCGATCGGCGACGACTTCCTCGACGATGCGGAAAAGCTGAAGGCGCTGGACAAGATGGCGGGCGATGCCGCCTTCCAGGAAAAGTTCGCCGCCGTGAAGCGCCGCAACAAGGAGGCGCTCGCAAAGCTCGTCGGCAACCGCATGAACGTGCGGATCGACCCGTCCGCCATGTTCGACATCCAGATCAAGCGCATCCACGAGTACAAGCGCCAGCTCCTCAACATCATCGAGGCGGTGGCGCTCTACGACCAGATCCGCTCGCACCCCGAACTGGACTGGACACCGCGGGTCAAGCTCTTCGCGGGCAAGGCGGCGCCGAGCTATCACAATGCCAAGCTGATCATCAAGCTTGCGAACGACGTGGCCCGGGTGATCAACAACGACCCGGCCGTGCGCGGCCTGCTGAAGGTGGTCTTCATCCCGAACTACAATGTCTCGCTGGCCGAGATCATGGTCCCGGCGGCCGATCTCTCCGAGCAGATCTCGACGGCGGGCATGGAG
>CAMFHT010000236.1 GCA_945952245.1 uncultured Rhizobium sp.
AGATGCCGAGCTCGGCCATGCGGCGGGCATCTTCCGCCCACCAGGCTTCCGGCCGGTGGTCCGGGTAATAGCAGACGCCGAGATGCTGTCCCTTAATCCGTGACATGTGATTACCGCCGCTCCCCCGGATCAGATCTTCATTCAGCCGCCTGGCCGAGGCGGCGGGCGCTGCCGCGGGCCCAGGCAGGCAGCCAGTCGCCATGGGCTTCCGTCAGCTCGTCCACCAGATCCCAGATCTGCTGCAGGTCGAGCTCGGCGGCGGTGTGCGGGTCGAGCATGGCGGCGTGGTAGATGTGCTCGCGGTTCTCCGTCATGAGCGCCCGGACGGTGAGCTCCTGCACGTTGACGTTGGTGCGCATCAGGCCAATGAGCTGTGGCGGGATGTCGTTGACCACGGTCGGCTGCAGGCCGTTCGCATCGACCAGAACCGGCACTTCGACGGCAGCGCCTTCCGGCAGCTGCGGAATGAAGCCGCGGTTTGCGATATTGCCGTAGATGACGGAGGGCGTGCCCGTGACCACCGAGTTGATGATCTCGGAGGCATATTCATGGCTCGGCTCGACGGTGATGGTCTCTGCGGTGCGGTAGGCTTCCGCCTCGCTCTTCCAGCGCTCCACCTGTTCGACGCAGCGCTTCGGATATTCATCGAGCGGAATACCGAACTTCTCGATCAGATCCTCACGGCCCCGCTTGATGAAATAGGGGGTATACTCGGCGAAGTGCTCAGAACTTTCGGTGACGAAATAGCCGAGGCGCGTCAGCATCTCGTAGCGCACCTTGTTCGGGCAGCGGGGGTTCCAGTGCGAGGGCTTCGGAAAGCGGCCTTCGCGGTAGCCCTGCTTCAAGGCCGGATAGAGATCGACATAGGAGCCGTCCGACTGGCGGTGCTCGAAATTCAGGTAGAAGGCCATGTGGTTGATGCCACCGGCGCGGTAACGGATCTCGCCGAGCGGAATGTCGAGATCGCGGGCGAGTTCATAGGCCGTACCCTGGACCGAATGGCAGAGGCCGACCTGGCGAACCTGCGGATACTTCTCCGCGATCGCCCAGGTGTTGATCGCCATCGGGTTCACGTATTGCAGCATGATGGCCTGCGGGCAGACGGCGAGCATGTCCTCGCACACCGCCCAGAGATGGGGCACGGTGCGGATGCCGCGCATGATGCCGCCGATGCCGATCGTGTCGGCGATGGTCTGGCGCAGGCCAAACCGCTTCGGCACCTCGAAATCGGTCACGGTGCAGGGCTCGTAGCCGCCGATCTGGAAGGAAACGACGACGAAATCCGCACCGTCCAGCGCCCGGCGTCGATCGGTGAAGGACTTCACGGTGGCCGTGCCGCCAAGCGTGCGCGCAAGCTTACCGACGACGATCTCGGATTCCTCGAGGCGCTGCTGGTCGATGTCCATCAGGCGGATTTCGGCCTCAGCCAGTGCCGGACGCTGCAGGATGTCACCGGCGATGTTCTTCGTGAAAACCGTGGATCCGGCCCCGATGAAGGTAATGACGGGTCGTGCTGCGGACATGGAGATGTTCCCGGTATCTATGCTGCGGCGGCAGGACCGCCGGCAGACTGAGCCACTGTTGAACCGGAGGGTGCGCGACGGAACCCGTAATTTCAATGCGGAAAACCGGCTGAAAATTCCGGAAAAGTAAGCTGCCGCAGCGGGCTGTTCTGATCAGGAACGTTCGGCCATTTCGGCTTGGTGCTTGCGGATCGACTTGCGGAATTGCTGCGGGCTGCCGCCGAAACGTTTCTCGAAGGCGGCATAGAAACTGGAAATCGAGCCGAAGCCGCAGTCGAAGGCGATCTCGGAGATCGAGACGTCGCTGGCGATCAGCATGGACTGGGCCGTATCGAGCCGGTGGCGGATGATCGACTGCTTGATCGTGAGACCGACCGCCCGCTTGAAGAGGGCCATGGCATAGTTCGGGTGCAGCCGCGCGGCGCGGGCGACGTCGTCGGCGGAGATCGGCTCCAGCGCATGCTCGTTGATGTAGCGCGCCATCATCTCCACACGCATCGCCCGGTCGTGATCGGCGCTCGAGTTCTCCCGTTCCGGAGAATAGGTCGCGAGTTCCCGCAGATCGCGCCAGCCGTCCACGTCGATGCGGCGCACACGGGCGGTGAGCTCGTCGCGGACGATCTGCTCCAGCCGGCGTTCGCCGCTCATCAGGTCCTTGCGCCATTTGTGGAAAATATCTGCCTCGAAGGAACGCACGCTGCCGGCGCCGATCATCGCGCCGCGGAAGATCGCGTCGCGCAGCGGCCCGAGTTCCGGCAGTTCGATGAAGAGTGACATCGGCGCGTAGATGACGACGAATTCGGTCGGCTCCACGCAGCTCGTCACCTGGTGCGGGATCATACCCCAGAAGAGCACGAGGCTTCCCGCCCCGACCGTCAGTTCGCGCCCGTCGAACCAGTAGGTCATCGAGCCGGAGCAGACGAGATTGAATTCCACCTGGCTATGCATGTGCGGCCCGGCCATGGCGTAGACCCGCGTCGAATGGCCGGCGCAGAAACCGTGGTCGCCGAACACCTCCACGGGGTAGTGCTGCGAGGCCTCCCGGTGCAGGCGCACGCCTTCGGATGCCACGGCGCTTTTTAAGTTTCGGCTACGATACATGGGTTCGACCTTAGAAATCCGGAAGAGAGGGGCGCTTTAACGGAAGAAACTTGCCGATTATGCACTCAAGATCAAGATAGGCCAGAGACGGACGCGGGAGAATGCGACCGCATCGGGCCTGACCGCCATCATGGTGACGGCGGAGACTGGGAGGACAAAATGAACATTTCCAAAGGCCTGATCGGCCTCGCATCCCTGTGCTTGCTTTCCGCTTCCACTGCTCTCGCCGGCGAACTGGTGATCAATTCCGACCATTCGGATCCGGCGCCGAAGAAGGCAATGGAAGAGCTGATCAAGGACTTCGAAGCCAAGAATCCCGACATCAAGGTGAAGTGGAACAACTTCGACCATGAGGGCTACAAGTCCGCCATCCGCAACTTCCTCACCGCCGATCCGCCGGATGTCGCCGCCTGGTATGCCGGCAACCGCATGGGCCCGTTCGTCAAGGCCGGCCTGTTCGAGCCCGTGGACGACGTGTGGGAAGCCAACGGCTTCAACGACCAGCTGAAATCCGCCGCTGCCTCGATGACCATCGACGGCAAGAAGTGGGGTGTGCCCTATACCTATTACCAGTGGGGCATCTACTACAACAAGGACGCCTACAAGAAGGCCGGCGTGACCGAGCCGAAGAACTGGGCCGAGTTCGTCTCGAACTGCGAGAAGTTCAAGGCAGCCGGCATCGACTGCCTGACCACGGGCACCAAGGCGCTCTGGCCTGCAGCTGGCCTGTTCGACTACATCGACCTGCGCACCAACGGCTACGAGTTCCACATGGATCTGACCGCCGGCAAGGTTTCCTGGACCGACGACCGCGTGAAGGCCGCCTTCGCCGAGCTCGGCAAGGTCGTGCCCTACATCACCGCAAACCATGCGGGTATCGACTGGCAGGACGCTGCAGCGCTGCTTTCGCAGGGCAAAGCCGCGAACTACGTCATGGGCAATTTCGCCGTTGCCACCTTCAAGGACGGCGGCATGACCAATGACAATCTCGGCTTCATGGCCTTCCCCGAGATCACCGCGGGCATTCCGCGCTCGGAAGAAGCGCCGACGGACACCTTCCACATTCCGGCAGGTGCCAAGAACAAGGAAGACGCCAAGAAGTTCCTGGCCTATCTCGGTTCCGCCGAAGCGCAGACCAAGATGAACGCGACGCTCGGCCAGCTGCCGACCAACAACAAGTCCAGCGTGGGCGACGACCCGTACCTCAAGGCCGGCTTCGAACTTCTGTCGGGCGCTCATGCGCTTGCCCAGTTCTTCGACCGCGACGCCCCCGCCGACATGGCAAAGGCCGCGATGGAAGGCTTCCAGGAATTCATGGTCAAGCCCGATCATCTGGACAAGATCCTTGCCCGGTTGGACAAGGTCCGCGCCAAGGCTTACGCCGCAGAGTAACACCGAGGGGCCGGCGGGACGCGCCGGCCCTTCCCTCCCCGCGATGAGCGCGGGGCGTCTACCGGAGGGGGAGAAATGTCCACAACCCGTCTGACGCGGCGGAGCCAGCGCAAGCTTGCGCCCTGGCTTTTCCTCGCGCCCGGCATGCTCATGTTCCTGGTTTACGTGATCGTGCCCATCCTGCAATCCATCTGGATCAGCTTCCACGAATGGGACGGCCTCGGCCCCATGACCTGGGTTGGCCTGCAGAACTACGTGGATCTCCTCGACGACGATTCCTTCTACACCTCGCTGGAAAACAACGTGATCTGGCTGGCGCTCTACCTGCTGGCGGTGCCGGCGGGGCTCTTCATTGCGCTCTTCCTCAACCAGACGGTCGCGGGCATCCGGTTCTACAAGTCGCTGTTCTTCTTCCCCTTCGTCATCAGCCAGGTGGTCGTGGGCCTGATCTTCTCCTGGTTCTACGCCCCGGATTTCGGCCTGCTGCCGAAGATCCTGGGTCTTCTGACGGGTCAGGAGATCGCGATCCTCGCGGACGAACGCTTCGCCACCTATGGCGTCATCGCCGCCGGCCTCTGGCCACAGATCGCCTATTGCATGATCCTCTATCTCACCGGTCTCAACAACATCAATCCGGAGCTGGTGGAGGCCGCCCGCATGGACAATGCCAGGGGCTGGTCGATGCTCTGGCACATCATCATCCCGCAGCTGCGCCCCGCGACCTTCATCGCGATCGTCGTGACGGTCATCGGCGCGCTGCGCTCCTTCGACCTCGTCTCGATCATGACGGTCGGCGGTCCCTTCGGCGCAACCCGCGTGCTTTCCTATTTCATGTACGAGCAGTCGCTCTCCGAATACGGCGTTGCCATGGGCTATGGCGCGGCGATCGCGGTCGTGCTCTTCGCCATCATGCTGGTCTTCATCTCGCTCTTCATCGTGCGGATGCTGTCGCAGGAAAGGAACGGCTGATGTTTCCGACCCCGATCCAGAAGACTGCGCCCTGGGTGCAGACCGGCTACAAGATCATCCTGCCGCTGGCGCTCATCGTCTGGCTGTTGCCGCTGATCGGCATTGCCGTCACCTCGGTCCGGCCGTCATCGGACCTCGCAATGGGCAACTATTTCGGCCTGCCCTCGCGCTTTGCAGCGGTCGAGAACTATTCCGCCGTATTCGAAAACAGCAATATCGGCTGGTACATCCTCAATTCGTTCAAGGTGACGATCCCCACCGTGATCGGCGCGATCGCGCTGTCCTGCCTCACCGGCTATGCGCTCGCCGTCTACAGGTTCCGGGCGAACCTTCTCGTCTTCTTCCTCTTCGTCGCCGGTAATTTCGTGCCGTTCCAGATCCTTGCGATCCCGGTGCGCGACCTGACCGTGAAGCTCGGGCTCTATAACACCATGACGGGCCTCGTGCTCTTCCACGTGGCTTTCCAGACCGGCTTCTGCACGCTGTTCATGCGCAATTTCATCAAGGCCCTGCCCTTCGCGCTGATCGAATCCGCGCGGGTGGAAGGCGTCAGCGAATGGAAGATCTTCCGCCATGTGGTGCTGCCGCTGATGCGGCCGGCGATCGCAGCACTTGCCGTCCTGATCTTCACCTTCATCTGGAACGACTATTTCTGGGCAACCGTGATGGCGCAATCCGCCGACGTCCGCCCCGTCACCGCCGGCATGAACGAGCTGAAGGGCCAGTGGAAGGTGGCGTGGGAACTGATCGCGGCCGCCTCGATCATTGCGGCCATGCCGCCGGTCGCCATGTTCTTCCTCATGCAAAAACACTTCATCGCCGGCCTGACGCTCGGCGCAACGAAAGGATGATCCGATGGCCGACGTGGTTCTGAAGGATGCCCGCAAGTCCTATGGCGCAGTCGAAATCATCAAGGGCGTGGATCTTAAGATCGCGGACGGCGAGTTCTGCGTCTTCGTCGGCCCCTCCGGCTGCGGCAAGTCCACGCTGCTGCGCATGATTGCTGGGCTGGAGGAGATCACCTCCGGCTCGCTCACCATCGGTGGACGGGAGATGGCGGACGTCGATCCGGCCCAGCGCGGCGTCGCCATGGTGTTCCAGTCCTACGCGCTCTACCCGCACATGACGGTGAAGGAAAACATTTCCTTCGGTCTGCGCATGACCGGCCATAGCAGCGCCGAGATCGAGCCGCGCATCGCGCGCGCCGCCGAGATGCTGCAGCTTGGCCACCTGCTCGACCGCAAGCCCGCCCAGCTCTCCGGCGGCCAGCGCCAGCGCGTCGCGATCGGCCGGGCGATCGTGCGCGAACCGGACGTCTTCCTGTTCGACGAACCGCTCTCCAACCTCGATGCAGCGCTGCGCGTGCAGATGCGCATCGAAATCGGCAAGCTGCACCAGGATCTGAAATCGACGATGGTCTACGTCACCCACGACCAGGTGGAAGCCATGACCATGGCGGACAAGATCGTGGTGCTGAACGCAGGCCGGATCGAGCAGGTCGGCACGCCGCTGGAACTCTATAACCGCCCGAGCAACCGCT
>CAMFHT010000237.1 GCA_945952245.1 uncultured Rhizobium sp.
GCGGATGATGCGCCCGTCAGACGCAGGCGACGGCCAGCTTCGCCGCCTGCGAAAACGTGTAATGCAAGCACAACCTTGATCCCTGAAGACAAACGTTTTCAACTGTGCCCGTAAACCTGTTTTAAAGGATTACAAAACACGCCCATCCTGAAGGCTTTCGCCACCAAAAGTAATTCCTAAATTAACGTTCTGCGCTCGTTCCAAATCCGTTCACCAAGCAATCGCAATCCGTATTCCCAGTATTAGACACCTTTAAATTAACGGCAATGAATTTGGGAACGTAATCGCAACGAATGTTCACCATGGATACTGCGCTTTACTCAACGCAAACATGAATTTTGCTATAATCATTATATTTTATAATCTTTTGACGAATGCCAATCTTGTGAAGCAATACTTTCTACCTCTACTTGATACTTCTTGCCAATTGGCGGTCAATGGCGGCTCGGCGCGTTCGGAAGGATGACAGTTTTGTGAAAATCTGCAGTCGCCGGGCGTGCCGGGACGGTGTATCCATCCCCACGGACATGTCTTCCGCCGATTCTCTGGCCCGCATCCTCGGGCCGCGGCGGGGCGAACGGTGGTGACGATGCCCGCTGATGTGATTGCGCTTGTTCTGTTCGGTGCCCTCCTCCATGCAAGCTGGAACGCGGTGGTCAAGGCAGGCAGCGACAAGCAGCTCGGCGCGGCCCTCGTTTCAGCCGGCGCCGGCCTCTCCGCCATACCCTTCCTGCCCTTCATGCCCCTGCCCGCGCCTGCCGCATGGCCCTTCGTGGCGGCGTCCGCCGTCTTGCAGTTCACCTATTTCCAGCTGGTGGCCGCGGGTTACCGGGCCGGCGACATCGGCCTCGTCTATCCCGTCATGCGCGGTGTGGCGCCGCTACTCGTGGCATTGACCAGCAGCATGGTCATCGGCGAACACCTGAGCGCCGGCGCAACCCTCGGCGTCGCCACCATCTGCGGCGGCATCCTCACCATGGCTTTCGAATCCCGGAAAGGCGGCGGGCGGGCCATTCTGCTCGCGCTCGCCAATGCCGTGGTGATCGCCACCTACACCTTCGTCGATGGGGTCGGTGCCCGCACCGCCGGCAATGCCGTATCCTATACGCTCTGGATGTCGTTGCTGCCGCCGGTCCTGCTGTTCGGCTGGGCCTTCTACAGCCGCGGCGCCCAAGTGGTCGTGCCCTATGTGAAGCGCGAATGGATCCGCGGATGGATGGGCGGCGCGGGCTCGATCGCCTCCTATGGCCTGGCGCTCTGGGCCATGACCAAGGCCCCGGTCGCGACGGTGGCTGCGCTCCGCGAGACCTCGATCCTCTTCGCGCTCCTCATCTCCGTCTTCATCCTCAAGGAGAAGGCAAGCACCTGGCGCTACATCGCCGGCGCCCTGATCGCGCTCGGCGGGCTGATCCTGAAGCTCGGCTGAACTTCACTCCCCCATCCACATCGGGTGGCGCTTGTCGAGGAAGGCCGCGATGCCCTCTTCGGCGTCACGGGCCAGCATGTTCTCGACCATGACCTTGATCGTGTAGTCGTAGGCCTCGGCATCCGTCAGGCTTGCCTGCGCGTAGAATGCTTCCTTGCCGATCTTCAGCGTCAGCGGCGATTTGGAGGCGATGACGGCGGCATATTTGTTGACGACCTGGGTGAGGTACTGCTTCGGCACGATGCGGTTGACGATGCCGAAATCCTTCGCGGTCGAGGCATCGACGGTTTCGCCGGTCAGCAGCATCTCCATGGCCTGCTTGCGGTGCGCCGCGCGCGAGAGCGCCACCATGGGCGTGGAGCAGAAGAGACCGATATTGACGCCCGGCGTGCAGAAGGTGGACGTGTCCGTGCAGATGGCGAGATCGCAGGTGGCGACGAGCTGGCAGCCGGCGGCGGTCGCAAGGCCGTCGATCTCGGCAATGACGGGTTTCGGCAGCTTCTGGATCTTCAGCATCAGGTCGGCGCAAAGCCGCATGGTCTTTTCGAAGAAGGCGCGGCCGCGGTCCGGATCGGCCCGGCGCGCGGTCATTTCCTTGAGGTCGTGGCCGGCGGAGAAGAGCTTGCCATGGGCGGCGAGGATGACCACGCGAACGTCGCGGTCCGCTGCGGCGCGGTCGAAGGCCGCGTGCAGCTTCTCGAGCAGCGCGATGGAAAGCGCATTTGCCGGCGGATTGTTGAGCGTCAGCCTCAGCACGCCTCCGTCGAGCGAGGATGCAAGTGGCGTTTCAGCCTGATCCTCTGACCCGTGCAGCGAGACGATGTCGGCCATGGCGTTCTCCTTTATGCCTGCTTGCGTGGAGGATCATTCTTGGCACAGATAGGGCCCGCCCCGCCAGTTGCGACGGCTTGCCTTCAACCAAAATTACGAGGATGCCATGCAGCCGGTCATGACCGTCACCGAGATCGAGGCCTTTCTGGAGACGGATTTCCCGCAGATCCACACGGATGGTCGGGTGATGAAGGTGCTCGCCGTCAGCACTGGCGAGATCGACATGAGCCTCGATCCGAACGAACGGCATCTGCGTCCCGGCGGCACCGTATCCGGTCCGGCCATGTTCACGCTGGCGGATGTCGCCTGCTATGTCGCGATTCTCGCCCATATCGGCCCGGTTGCGCTGGCCGTCACCACCAATCTCACCATCAACTTCCTGCGCAAGCCGGAGCCGGAGACGTTGATCTGCCGTGCCAGGATCCTGAAGCTCGGCAAGCGGCTCGCGGTGGTCGAGGCCACCCTCTTCCAGCGCGATATCGAGGAACCGGTGGCGCATGCGGTGAGCACCTTTTCCATCCCGCCGCGCTGATTTCGTGTGGTAATATTTTACCTCAATATCAAGTGTATGTTTTTGTTGAGCTATTTTTCCGATCTCCTTTCGGTGTCATATTGACCCCTTCCCGCGCCCGCTCTATAAGCAGGCCCGGTTGAACAATCAGCCTCCAAGCAACAAGAAACGCCCCGGCGCTGGCCTTTACGGTCAGGGCTATCAGGGGTCCCGAACAGAAAGACGTCACCATGTCTACCTTCGTTCAGAAGCCCGCCGAGGTGGAGAAGAAGTGGATCCTCATCGATGCCGAAGGCCTCGTTGTCGGTCGCCTCGCCACCATCATTGCCACGCACCTGCGCGGCAAGCACAAGGCCACCTACACCCCTCACGTTGACGACGGCGACAATGTCATCGTCATCAATGCCGAGAAGGTCGCTTTCACCGGCAAGAAGTACGCTGACAAGAAGTACTACTGGCACACCGGTTACCCGGGCGGCATCAAGGAGCGCACCGCGCGCCAGATCATCGAAGGCCGCTTCCCGGAGCGCGTCCTCGAGAAGGCCGTCGAGCGCATGATTCCGCGTGGTCCGCTGGGCCGCCGCCAGATGAAGAACCTCCGCGTTTACGCCGGTTCCAACCACCCGCACGAAGCACAGCAGCCGACCGTCCTCGACGTCGCCGCTCTGTCGTCCAAGAACACAAGGAGCGCCTGATCATGGCCGATCTTTCTTCCCTGAAGGACCTTGCCCCGGCACAGGACGCAGCTCCCGCGCACGTTCGCAAGGTGGATTCGCTCGGCCGCTCCTACGCGACCGGCAAGCGCAAGAACGCCGTCGCCCGCGTCTGGGTCAAGCCGGGCTCCGGCAAGATCACCGTCAACGGCAAGGAATTCAACGCCTACTTCGCCCGTCCGGTTCTGCAGATGATCCTGCGCCAGCCGATCGTCGCTGCTGCCCGTGAAGGCCAGTTCGACGTCGTGGCCACGGTTGCAGGCGGCGGTCTCTCCGGTCAGGCCGGTGCCGTTCGTCACGGCATCTCCAAGGCGCTCACCTACTTCGAACCGGGCCTGCGCTCGGTCCTGAAGAAGGGCGGCTTCCTGACCCGCGACGCCCGCGTCGTCGAACGCAAGAAGTACGGCAAGGCCAAGGCCCGCCGTTCGTTCCAGTTCTCCAAGCGTTAATCGCTGGATTATCAGGGATACGGAAAAGGCGGGGCTTCGGCTCCGCCTTTTTTCGTTTCCAGACCTTGCGGCATGACTCAGCGGAAGCGCTATTCCCCAAGGGGGCGGAATCTGCTTGGTTAGCGCCGTCCTCAGGAGACTGCCCATGTCCGTCGCATCAGAACATCTTTTCGCCACCCTCCCCGATCCACCCTATTACGTGGTCACCTTCTCCTCCGATCGTACCCAAGGCGAGCACGGCTATGGCGCCATGGCGGAGCGGATGGTGGATATGGCGCGGCAGCAGCCGGGCTTTCTCGGCATCGAGAGCGCCCGTGGCGCCGACGGTTTCGGCATCACCAATTCCTACTGGGCGGACGAGGCGAGCATTCTCGCCTGGAAGAAGGTGGTGGATCACCTCGCCGCGCAGCGGCTCGGCCGCGAGCGGTGGTACAGAGATTACCGGGTACGCATCGGCAGGATCGAGCGCGCCTATTCCATGAGCGAAAGCGAGTTTTGAGACCCATGGCTTCCAAATCCATCGACAATGCCTTCACCGCCAAGGCCGTGCGCGGCGCTGCGACCGATCCCACCTATGCAGGCGCGCTCTCCTTCATGCGCCGGAAATATTCCAAGGATCTCGAGGGCGTGGATGCCGCAGTGCTCGGCATTCCCTTCGATGCTGCCGTATCCAACCGTCCGGGCGCCCGGTTCGGGCCGCAGGCCATCCGCCGCGCCTCCGCCATCTTCGACAACGACCCGCAATATCCCTTCGCGCGTGATCTCTTCGAGGCCATGGCGGTGGTGGATTACGGCGACGTGCTGCTCGATTACGGCAATCATTCCCTCACGCCGGGCCTGATCGAGGCCGAGGCGGCGAAGATCATCGCCTCCGGCGCCTATCTGCTCGGCCTCGGCGGCGACCATTTCGTGACCTGGCCGCTGCTGAAAGCGCATGCCGCAAGGCATGGTCCGCTGGCACTGGTGCACTTCGACGCGCATCAGGACACCTGGGACGATGACGGCCAGCGGATCGACCATGGCTCCTTCGTCTGCCGTGCGGTGCGCGAGGGCGTGATCGATGCCACCCGCTCCATCCAGATCGGCATCCGCACCGAAGCGCCGGAGGATTTCGGCATCCGCATCCTGCGAGGCTACGAGGTCGAGGACATGTCGGCGCAGGCGATCGCGGATGCGATCCTCGCCCATGTGGGTGATCGACCGGTCTACCTGACCTTCGACATCGATTGCCTCGATCCGGCCTATGCGCCGGGCACCGGCACGCCCGTCGCCGGTGGCCCCTCTTCGGCACGCATGCTCTCGGTTCTGCGCAAGCTTGGCGGTCTCGACATCAGGGGTTCCGACGTGGTCGAGGTTGCACCGGCCTATGATCATGCCGATATCACCGCCATTGCCGGGGCGACGGTCGCCATGTATATGCTCGGGCTCCAGGCCGAGCGGCTGGCGAAGGCCCGTTGAGACTTTGATTCAAGCGGCGGAGAAACTGAATCCGCCGCCTCTCCCAACACTATGAAAAGACGGAAGAAGACATGAGCGCGAAAATCTTCATCGATGGCGAACACGGAACCACGGGCCTGCAGATCCGCACCCGCATGGCCGGCCGCCGCGATGTCACGCTCCTGTCGATTCCGGAAGCCGAGCGCCGAAACGCAGCCATGCGCGAGGACCTGCTGAACAGCGCCGACATCGCCATCCTCTGCCTGCCGGACGATGCGTCGAAGGAAGCCGTCGCCATGCTCGCAGGCAATGACAAGGTCCGCATCATCGATACGTCGACCGCCTTCCGGGTGCATCCGGACTGGGCCTACGGCTTTGCCGAAATGGACAAGGCGCAGGCCGCGAAGATCCGCGATTCACGCCATGTCGCCAATCCCGGCTGTTATCCGACGGGGGCCATCGGCCTCATCCGTCCGCTCGTGGAAGCCGGCATTCTGCCTGCCGCCTATCCGGTCAGCGTCAACGCCGTCTCCGGCTATACCGGCGGCGGCAAGCAGCTGATCGCGCAGATGGAACAGGCCGACCATCCCGAGCACATAGATGCCCCGCACTTCCTCTACGGACTGACGCTGAAGCACAAGCACGTTCCGGAAATGCAGGTGCATGGCAAGCTCGCCCGCGCGCCGCTCTTCTCCCCCTCCGTCGGCAAGTTTCCGCAGGGCATGATCGTGCAGGTGCCGCTTTTCCTTGGCGATCTTGAGAAGGGCGCGACGATCGAGAGCGTGCATGCCGCGCTCGCCGCCCACTACCAGGGCCAGGAGATCGTGACGGTCATGCCGCTCGCCGATTCGTCCAAACTCCCGCGCGTCAATGCGGTGGAGCTCGCGGGCGAGGACACGATGAAGCTCTACGTCTTTGGCACGCCGGGCGGCGAGCACGTCAACCTCGTGGCGCTGCTGGACAATCTCGGCAAGGGTGCATCGGGGGCTGCGGTGCAGAACATGGATCTGATGTTGAGTGCTTGAGGTTCGGCCATACGGCTGAAGCTGCGGAGGGTACCCCCCTCTGCCTTGCCAGGCATCTCCCCCACAAGGGGGGAG
>CAMFHT010000238.1 GCA_945952245.1 uncultured Rhizobium sp.
GTGTAGCGCGACGTCGGCGTCCGAATGGCCCTTGAGCTTCTGGTCATGCGGAATGAAGACGCCGCACAAGGTCACGCCGTCGCCAGGTTCCAGCTGGTGCACGTCATAGCCATTTCCCGTGCGCACGTCCGGCAGGGTGCGCGAGAGCTTTTCATCCGCCATTTCGATATCCCGTTTGAGCGTCAGCTTCACATTGTCCGCAGTGCCCTCGACCAGCGCGACCGGTATGCCCGCCCATTCGGCGATCGAGGCATCGTCGGTAAAATCGTGGCTGCCGTTCCCGGCAGCGCGGCGATGGGCGTTGAGGATGGCGTCGAAGGCAAAGGCCTGCGGCGTCTGCGCAGCGTAGAGGCCGGTGCGCGGCACCGTCTCGACCACCAGTCCATCCGCGGAGCCACGCTTCAGCGTGTCGGCAACGGGAACCACGGGCAGCGCGCCTTCAGCACCGCTTTCGAGGGTATCGTGCACGCGCTCCAGCAGGGCGTCATCGATGAAGGGCCTTACGGCATCCTGGATGAAGACATGGCTGCAGCCCTGATCCGCGAGCGCTTCGAGGCCCTTGAGCACGCTCTGCTGCCGCGTCTGTCCGCCATGGACTCGCTTGAAGGCGGCATTGCCTTCGATGGTCTGGATAGCCGCATCACAGAGCGCCTCGTCGTCGGGATGAATGACGATGACGACCGGTCCACGGCGGGGCCATCGCGCGAAGGCCTCCAGAGTGTGGGCGATGACCGGCTTAGCCCCAATGCGGCGGTATTGCTTCGGACCCTCCACCGATTGCCCGGCGCGCTCGCCCCGGCCTGCGGCGACGATGACGATCCCGTAACGATGTTCTGCGGCCATGAGATGCTGAACGTCCTTGCCTGTTTCCCTGGTCTGGCTTTAACCGCTCGTCATGCTTTTGGCGAGGGCCCGGTGTATTTCATCACTTTGCCTCTTGGCAGAGCCGACAATGATGATTAAAAATAGTGCAGAGTAGAATGCTGCACGAAAGATATGCAGAGAAGGACGGATTTTTGGCAACGAACCCGCTCGCACGGCCATTCCAGATCGGAAATGTCACCGTGCGCAACCGTGTCATTCTCGCGCCCATGTCCGGCGTGACGGATCTTCCCTTCCGGCAGCTTGCATGGCGATTCGGTGCCGGCCTCGTCGTGACCGAAATGGTGGCGAGCCGGGAGCTCGCGCATAACCACGGCGAGTCCTGGGCGCGGCTCAAGGGTGCAGGCATACGCCCGCACATGGTGCAGCTGGCAGGCCGCGAAGCCCACTGGATGGCGGAGGCCGCACGGATCGCGGAAGGCGAGGGCGCCGACATCATCGACATCAACATGGGCTGCCCGGCGAAGAAGGTGATTGGCGGTTACTCCGGTTCCGCGCTCATGCGCGATCCCGACCATGCGCTCTCGCTCATCGAAGCGACGGTGAAGGCGGTCAAGGTTCCGGTGACGGTGAAGATGCGCCTCGGCTGGGACGAGAACTCCCTGAACGCACCGCTGATCGCCTCGCGTGCTGAACTGGCCGGCGTCCAGCTCGTGACGGTGCATGGCCGCACCCGCATGCAGTTCTACGAGGGCCGGGCGAACTGGAAGGCGATCCGCGCCGTGCGCGACGTGCTGACCATCCCGCTGATTGCCAATGGCGACGTCGAGACGGAAGCGGATGCGTTGGCGATCCTCGACCAGTCGGGCGCCGATGCGGTCATGATCGGCCGCGGCTGCCAGGGCCGGCCGTGGCATGCGGGCGTGCTGGCAGGCGCCGAACCGCCGGCTCCGGAAAATATCCCCGGCATCGCCTGCGAGCATTACCGCGCCATGCTGGATTTCTACGGCGAGCAGGTCGCGGTGCGCCATGCGCGAAAGCATCTCGGCTGGTATCTGGATCGGAATGCGCCGCATCTGCCCGGTGAGATGAAGGCCCGGATCATGACCGAAAGGGACGCAAGGGAGGCCGAAACACTTTTTCGCGCTGCGCTCCAGTCCGCACTTCACCATTCCCGACCGGCGACGGAGGCCGCATGAGCGAATCCGAGATTTCTTCCGACGCGCTTGCCGCCACCGTGCTGAATGCGATCCGCAATCCGGTGATCATGGTCGACGAGAAGGGCATCGTGCGCTTTGCCAATGGCGAAGCGGAGCACTTCTTTGCCGCCAGCGCTGCGCATCTCGCCCGCCACCACATCGCCGCCTTCGTGCCCTTCGGCAGCCCGCTTCTTTCCCTGCTGGAACAGGTCAGGGAACGCAGCTCGCCCGTCAACGAATACCGGGTGGACCTCAGTTCACCCCGCATCGGACAGGACAAGCTCGTGGATATCTATGCCGCGCCGGTGCCGATGAAGCCGGGCTCGGTGGTCGTGGTCATCCAGGAACGCACCATGGCGGACAAGATCGACCGGCAGCTTACGCATCGAGGCGCCGCGCGCTCGGTCTCCGGCCTCGCCTCCATGCTGGCGCACGAGATCAAGAACCCGCTCTCCGGCATCCGCGGTGCGGCCCAGCTTCTGGAAATGTCGGTCAGCAGCGAGGATCGTTCACTCACCCGTCTCATCTGCGACGAGACCGACCGCATCGTTTCGCTGGTCGACCGCATGGAGGTGTTTTCGGACGAGCGGCCCGTCGATCGCGTCCCTGTCAACATCCACTCGGTGCTCGAGCATGTGAAGACGCTGGCGCAGGCCGGCTTTGCCCGCGACATCAGGATATCGGAGGTCTACGACCCGTCGCTGCCGCCGGTCTTCGCCAATCGCGACCAGCTCATCCAGGTGTTTCTCAACCTCGTCAAGAATGCCGCCGAGGCGATCGGCAACCGGCAGAATGGCGAGATCGTGCTGACGACGGCCTACAAGCCCGGCATGCGCCTTTCGGTCGCCGGAAGCCGGGAAAAGGTGTCGCTGCCTCTGGAGTTCTGCGTGCAGGACAACGGCCCCGGCGTGCCCGCCGATATCCTGCCGCATCTCTTCGACCCCTTCATCACCACCAAGACGAACGGCTCCGGACTGGGGCTCGCTCTGGTCGCGAAGATCATCGGGGATCACGGCGGCATCGTCGAATGCGACAGCCACAACAACCGCACCGTCTTCCGCGTGCTCATGCCCGTCTCTCGGGGCGGGTTCGATCCCGACGACGCCGAACAGTCCAAGCAGACAATGCCCCAGGGAGGGTCCGTATGACCGCCACCATTCTCGTTGCCGATGACGATGCTGCCATCCGCACGGTGCTGAACCAGGCACTCAGCCGCGCCGGCTACGATGTCCGCGTGACGTCCAATGCCTCGACGCTCTGGCGCTGGGTCGCTGCCGGCGAGGGCAATCTGGTCGTCACCGACGTGGTGATGCCGGACGAGAACGCCTTCGACCTGCTGCCCCGCATCAAGAAGGCGCGGCCTGAGCTGCCCGTCGTCGTCATGAGCGCGCAGAACACCTTCATGACCGCCATCAAGGCATCGGAGAAGGGCGCCTATGACTACCTGCCTAAGCCCTTCGATCTGACCGAACTGATCGCCATCATCGGCCGGGCGCTTGCCGAGCCGAAGAAGGTGGCGGTGAAGCCGGAGGACGACAACCAGGACGGCATGCCGCTCGTCGGCCGCTCCGCCGCCATGCAGGACGTCTATCGCGTGCTTGCGCGCATGATGCAGACGGACCTGACGCTGATGATCACCGGCGAATCCGGCACCGGCAAGGAACTCGTGGCGCGGGCGCTGCATGACTACGGCAAGCGCCGGAAGGGCCCCTTCGTCGCCATCAACATGGCCGCCATTCCGCGCGATCTCATCGAGTCCGAACTTTTCGGCCATGAGAAGGGTGCCTTTACCGGCGCGCAGGCCCGCTCAAGCGGCCGCTTCGAGCAGGCCGAGGGCGGCACGCTCTTCCTCGACGAGATCGGCGACATGCCGATGGATGCGCAGACGCGGCTTCTGCGCGTCCTGCAACAGGGGGAATACATGACGGTCGGGGGACGCACGCCGATCCGCACCAATGTCCGCATCGTCGCGGCCACCAACAAGGACCTCAAGCAGTCGATCCAGCAGGGGCTCTTCCGCGAAGACCTCTACTATCGCCTGAACGTCGTGCCGCTGCGCCTGCCGCCGCTGCGCGACCGCACCGAGGACATTCCGGATCTCGTCCGCCACTTCGCGGCGATCTGCGAGCGGGAGGGACTGGGCTCGAAGCGCTTCGACATCTCCGCGCTCGAGGCCATGAAGGCCTATGACTGGCCCGGCAATGTCCGCGAACTCGAGAACCTCGTTCGCCGCCTGGTCGCGCTCTACCCGCAGGACGTGATCGGCAAGGAAACCGTGGATGCGGAACTGCACCCCATTTCCAGCACGCCAGCACCGGCGGAAAGAGCACCCGAGAAGGAGGGTCAGCTTTCCATCCGCCAGCTCGTCGAGGGGGCAATCGGCAAGTATTTCGCGGGCTTCGGCCACGAGCTTCCGCCCCCCGGCCTCTACGACCGCGTGCTGGTCGAAGTAGAGCATCCTCTGATCATGGCAGCCCTTGCCGCGACGGGCGGAAACCAGATCCGCGCGGCCGATCTTCTCGGCATGAACCGCAATACCCTGCGCAAAAAGATCAGGGATCTGGGCATAGCCGTCTATCGCGATGCCCGGAATGCTTGACATCCCTTCGCCAAGCGTTGCATTTTCGCCACATTGCGTTGCTTGAAAGACACGCCGATGCCTGCTTCGCCTGCCAAGCCCGTTCCTTGAACGAGAGCTGGCAAGGCTTCGCAGCGTAAGCGACGTGCCCCTGCGGCAGGCACTGGATGGACCGCTCTATGCGGTGGGGGATGAAGCATGCTTGCACCGCTGGTGGAGGAGGAGATCGCGGCAAACGCCCACGACCGGCGCGCGCGCTTTGCCGTGCCCGGCCTCGGGCTTGCGGCCGGTGCGCTGATCTGCGCCGTCCTCACGCTCTTCGTTCTCCTCGGGCTGACCCCGCTCGCGCCGACGCGGCCCGTCGTCATCGCCTCCGCCGTCATCAACTCGCTCTTCGTTCTCGGCCTCTTCATCCTGATCGTGCGCGAGATCGGGCGACTGTGGAAGGCGCGCAACAAGGGGCGCGCAGCCGCCCGGCTCCATGTGCGAATCGTCGCGCTCTTCTCGATCGTCGCGATCACGCCCGCCATTCTCGTGGCGATCTTCGCAAGCCTGACGCTCAGCGTCGGCCTCGACCGCTGGTTCTCGATCCGCACCCAGTCGATCGTTCGAAATTCCATGAATGTGGCGCAGGCCTATGTGATGGAAAACGCGGCCTATCTGCAGGGCCAGACGCTTTCCATGGCGAACGACCTCGAACGCAATCGTGTCCTCTACAATCTCGACCGCACCGGGTTCGTCGAACTTCTGACCCGGCAGGCGAGGGGCCGCGGCATGCTCGGCGCCTTCCTGCTGCGCAATGACGGCTCGGTGATCGTTCAGGCGAACCTGAAGACAGAAAATCCGTTGCCGCCGGTGCCGAAGGATGCGCTCGCCTCGTCGATATCCGGCCAGCCAACGCTCATCCCGCCGGGCGGTACGAACCTCGTCGGCGCGATCATGCAGCTGAAGGACATCAGCGGCACCCATCTCTACACCATCCGCGCCGTTGACCCCAAGGTGATGCGGGCCATGCGCGAGGTCGAGGACGATTCCAACGAATACAAGTCGATGGAGGCAGGCCGCGCATCGCTGCAGATCGCCTTCGCGGTTCTGTATCTGGGTTTTGCGCTGATCGTGCTGCTCGCCGCGATCTGGACGGCAATCGCGGTTGCCGACCGCATCGTCCGGCCGATCCGGTTGCTGATCGGCGCGGCGGACAGTGTCGCGACCGGCAATCTCAACGTCGTCGTCCCAGTGCGTGCCGCCGATGGCGACGTCGGCAGCCTTTCGCGCACCTTCAACAAGATGATATCGGAGATCCGGACACAGCGGGACGAGATCCTCGAGGCGAAGGACGAGGTGGACGACCGCCGTCGCTTCATCGAGGCGGTTCTTTCCGGTGTCACGGCTGCGGTGATCGGCGTCGAGGAAGACCGGCGCATCACGATCGTCAATCCCTCGGCGGAAATCCTGCTGGGGCGGAACACGGACGACCTGATCGGCGCACGCCTGCCGGACATCGCGCCGGAAGTCGATGCCGTGCTGACCGAGGCCGCGGCCCGTCCGCGCGGCGATCTCCGCAAGCAGATCGATCTCGTCCGCTCCGGCAAGGAGCGCACGCTTTCCGTCCAGGTGACGCGGGAGGAGGCCCGCGACAAGTCGCAGAGCTATGTCATCACGCTCGACGACATCACCGATCTCGTCATTGCCCAGCGCTCGACGGCATGGGCGGATGTCGCCCGCCGCATCGCGCATGAGATCAAGAACCCGCTGACCCCGATCCAGCTTTCTGCCGAGCGCATCAAGCGCCGCTTCGGCAAGCTGGTGAGCGATGCGGACCGCCCGGTCTTCGACCAGTGCACGGACACGATCGTGCGGCAGGTCGG
>CAMFHT010000239.1 GCA_945952245.1 uncultured Rhizobium sp.
CGCGCGACAGCATCGGAACGGTCTGAGCCAGGTCGATGATGTGGATGTTGTTGCGGTCGCCAAAGATGTAGGGCTTCATCTTCGGGTTCCAGCGGTGCGTCTGGTGGCCGAAGTGAACGCCGGCTTCCAGAAGCTGGCGCATAGTGAAATCGGGCAATGCCATGCCTTTTTCTCCTTTTCCGGTTGAACCTCCATGGGGTGAACAGCCCGCCCTTTCGGACAAGACCACCGGCGGAAACCTCCGGATTTCTCCCGGAAACTCCCAACCCCACGTGTGGAATGAGGGTGCCCATATAGCCGAAGCGCCGAAAAAGCAAGGGCCGCGGGCGAAATGCCTGGATTTAGTTCGGGGCCTTGCAGGGCTCGGGCTTCAGAAGATCGAGCTTCGAGAGCTTGCCCGAGAGCACGTAGTCGCCATAGTCCATGGTCAGGTCGCGGATGACGCCGTTGTCGTAGAGCTTGAATGCCATGCGGTAGGTCGGTTTCGAATCGGCGGCCTGCGTCTCGTTGAAATAGGCGATCGTGATCGGCCAGAACTCGGCCTTGGAGAGGCTCCCTGCCTTGGCCGCGTCCGCGTCGTCCGCCGCGGGTGCGGTCCGCTTGCCGATGATCGTCGTCGCCATCAGCGTCTGGTCGGCATTGTCGCTACCATCGAAGATGCGCGATTCGAAGAGGTGTTTTCCCGCGCGCGCCTGCTCGATGACATCGATCATGTGCTCGGTCGGAAAGCGACCCTCGCCGAGCTTCAGGTCGCGCTTCTGCGGCAGGGCGAGCGAAACCTTGATGCCGGCGCCCTCGCCGGCCGCATTGCCGGTCACTTCCTTCTCCAGCTGCTGGTCGGAGAAGGACTTGGTGGAGAACCTGAAGGTCCGGGCCTTCAGATCCTCGAAGGTGGTCGTCTGCTGATCGGACAGGCGCTTGTCTTCGCCGGTGTCCACCTGCGTCACGAAGCGGAAATTGGTTGTATAGCCGGCGCAGGCCGAACCCTTGAACTCGTAGACCATGCGGCCATACATGCCTGCTATCCCGGCCCGCTCGTCGGACTGGGTCAGCGTCAGGTCGTAGACGGCGCGGTGCGGCGCCAGCACGTCGGCGGGCTCGGCGGCAAGCGCGGGAGCGGCCGCGGCGAACGCAAGAACAGCGACGGCATGGCGCAACTGCAGCATCGACAATCTCCTATGGGACTCAGGCGAGGATGATATAAGTACAGCCAACCGATCCGCCGAGCCTTGGTTGCCCTCCATGGCGGATTTTCACATCTTTTACAAATGAAAGAGGAGACAAAAATGTCCGACGCCATCCAAAGCCGGCTGAAAGAGCTCGGGATCACGCTTCCGCAGGCTGCAGCGCCCGCCGCCAATTATGTCCCCTATGTCATTTCCGGCAACCTGCTCTATCTCTCCGGTCAGCTGCCGATGGAGAACGGCAAGGTGGCCGTGACGGGTCATCTCGGCCGTGACGTCGATGTGGCTGCCGGCCAGCGGGCGGCGGAGCTCTGCGCCATCAACATTCTGGCGCAGGCGAGCGCGGCTCTCGGCGGCGATCTCGGCCGCATCCGCCGCATCGTGAAGCTCAACGGCTTCGTTGCCTCGGTACCGGAATTCGTGGAGCAGCATCTGGTGATCAACGGCGCATCCAATCTTCTGGCTTCCGTGCTCGGCGATGCCGGCAAGCATGCACGCGCCGCCGTCGGCATGGCCGCGCTGCCGCTCAACGCCGCCGTCGAGATCGATGCCGTGATGGAGATCGCCTGAATGACCAAGCTCGACTGGCTGACCGCACGGCCCGTTGCCCATCGCGGCCTGCACGACATGAACCATCAGGTGTGGGAGAACACGCTCTCGGCCTTTTCGCGCGCCATCGAGCAGGGTTTTTCGATCGAATGCGACCTGCATTATGCCGCCGATGCCGTGCCGGTCGTCTTCCACGACGACGACATGGAGCGCCTGCTGAAGATCAAGGGCGACGTGCGGACGAAATCGTCGGCCGAACTCGGCCTGCTCGCGGTCGGCGGCACGAAGGACCACGTCCCGACGCTGCGTCAGTTGCTTGACCTTGCGAAAGGCAAGGTACCGCTGGTGCTGGAACTCAAGGGTCGCAAGGATGACGACGAGGGCTTTGCTGCCTCGGTTCTCGACGTCCTCGAGGGCTATCAGGGCCATGTGGCGCTGATGAGCTTCGATGTCTGGCTGCTCAAGGAACTGAAGGAGCTCGACAGTCCCTGGCCCGTCGGCCTCACGGCGGAAGGCACGCGTCCGGAAGACTTCTTCGCCCATGACGAGGCCATGCATTACGGTCTCGACTTCATCTCCTACTGCAATGCGCACCTGCCGAACAGCTTCATCACCGCCCAGAGACAGCGGGGCATTCCTGTCATCACCTGGACCGTGCGCGACGAGGCGGCGAAGCGCCACAGCGACGAGAACGCCGACCAGATCACCTTCGAGGGCTTCGACCCGAGGACCAGTGCCGCCGCATGAGCCAAACCTATACCATCCGCTCCGTCCGCTCGTTCAGGGACATCGACGCCTCCGCCTGGGGACGCCTTTCCGGCACCACGCGCGGGGCGGATGGCTACAACCCCTTCCTCAGCCATGCCTTCCTGTCCTCGCTGGAGGAATCCGGCTCCGCCACGCAGCGCACCGGCTGGCTGGGGCACCATCTCCTGCTGGAAGACGAGGCGGGCAGCCTGCTCGGCGCCCTGCCCTGTTATCTGAAGAGCCACAGCCAGGGCGAATATGTGTTCGATCACGGCTGGGCCGATGCCTTCGAACGGGCGGGCGGACGCTATTATCCGAAGTTGCAGGCCTCCGTGCCCTTCACCCCCGCCACCGGCCCGCGCCTGCTGGTGGCGCCGGGTGAGACGGCGGAGGCTGCGAAACATGCGCTTGCCGCCGGCCTGAAGCAGGTGGCGCGGCAGCTGGAAGTCTCCTCCGCGCACGTGACCTTCGTGGACACTCACGACCTGCCCGTCTTCCTCGACGAAGGCTATCTGCACCGCACCGACCAGCAATTCCACTTCATCAACGAAGGCTATGCGGACCACGACGCCTTCCTGGAGACGCTCGCCTCCCGAAAGCGCAAGGCGCTGAAGAAGGAGCGGCGGGCCGCGCTCGAAAACGGCATCACCATCGACTGGCTGACGGGCAAGGACCTGACGGAAGAGATCTGGGATCAGTTCTTCGCCTTCTACATGGATACCGGCAGCCGCAAATGGGGCCGGCCCTATCTCACCCGTCAATTCTATTCGCTGATCGGTGAGCGCATGGCGAATGACATCCTGCTCGTCATGGCGAAGCGCGAGAGCCGCTATGTGGCCGGCGCGATCAACTTCATCGGTGCGGATGCGCTTTACGGCCGCCACTGGGGCTGCATCGAGGATCACCCCTACCTGCATTTCGAGGTCTGCTATCATCAGGCCATCGATTTCGCGCTCGCCAAGGGCCTGAAGCGCGTCGAGGCTGGCGCGCAGGGGGAGCACAAGCTTGCCCGCGGCTACCTGCCCGTCACCACCCATTCCGTCCACGATCTCACCCATCCCGGCCTGCGCCGCGCCGTCGCCCAGTATCTGGAGCAGGAACGCGAGCAGGTGGCGGAGATGAACGAGATCCTAGAAGAACACAGCCCTTTCAGGAAGGGCGAACTGCAACAGCGCGACAAGGCCGCCAAGGCCGAACCATCAGAGGGAGAATGATCGCCATGACCGCCTATGATCCGAACAACATCTTCGGCAAGATCCTGAAGGGCGAGATCCCGTCGGTGCGCGTCTATGAGGACGATCATACCGTGGCCTTCATGGACGTGATGCCGCACGCGCCCGGCCATGTGCTCGTCATTCCGCGCAAGGGCTCGCGCAATATCCTCGATGCCGATGCGGAGGTTCTGGCCCGCACCATCCCCGTGGTGCAGAAGATCGCGAACGCGGTGAAGGAAGCCTTCGAGGCTGATGGAGTCTACATCGCCCAGTTCAACGAACCGGCGGCCGGGCAGACCGTCTTCCACCTGCACTTCCACGTGATCCCCCGTCACGAGGGGCTTCCCTTGAAGCCGCATTCGGGCGCGATGGAAGATGGCGCGGTGCTGAAGGCCAATGCCGAGAAGATCAAGGCCGCGCTCGAAGGCTGATCCTCAGCCGCCCATCCACCAGAGACCGCCGACGAGCAGGGCCTCGCCGGCGATCACGCCGCGATAGACCTTGCGGCCCGTGGTCATGTAGACGGCAAATCCCAGCACCATGGCGGAGAGCCGGAGCCAGAGCGGCGAACCGGCCAGCGCACCCTCCGGATAGAGCACCAGCTTGGCGATGACGGCGGCGACCAGTGCGGTCGCAAGCGTCCGCGACAGCACCAGCAGTTCGCTATCTTCGCGGATATGGCCGGCGAGGTAGACGCCGAGCAGCCGCCAGCCATCCGTCGGCAGCCAGCCGGCGATCAGGATGAAGAGGAAGGGCCACCACCAGGCATCGAGGCTGTCGAAGGTCATCATCATGCCCGACGCCGCCGCGCCAGCCAGCCGGCGGCCCAGGCGAGGATGCCGCCCGTCACGCCGGTCAGCAGGATATCCGTCTTCGGAGACAGGGCATGGAAGACGGGCGTGAGCGCCAGCCCCAGGCCCATGGCGAGATGGCTTTCCCGCTCCCGCGCCGAGCCCCAGAGCGAAAACAAAAAGTAAAGCGGCGTGATGAAGATGAGCGCCGCCGAGAGCAAAGGCGGCAGGTCGTCGGCAAGTTCATAGGCAAGGGCGACCGCCGAAAGATTTGCCACGAGGAATCCCGTGCCTAGGCCTGCGAAGAATACCGCGCGGCTCTCCTTCGGGACGTTCCGGAAGCGCTCCAGCGCCATGATCCAGGCGGTGACGGCGACGAAATGGGAGGTAACGTAAAGCAGGACCTTGCTCGTCTTGTCCATCCGCATCTCCGGCATGATCGCCACCGTCATCGGCAGCAGGCGGATGGACGAGAGCCCGACCGAAAGCGCCGCCGTGAGAATCGACGCCTTCGACAGCACCGCCCCGATCAGCACCACATTGGCCGGAAGTGCCCAGATCGTCCCCGCCATGAACACGGTTTCCGCCAGCGTGAAGCCTGAGTCGCGGCAGAGCCCGGCATAGCCGGTAAAGGCAAAAATCAGGATCAGCGAGGGAACGGTGAAGAGCTGCATGAGCCCGCGGCGGAACCAGGGCCAGGTTTGGGAGGGCAAGGACATTGCGGACATCCGGGCGATCAACGGCTTGAGCAATACGCGCCGGCTGATGGTTTGAAAAGAGTGGAGTAAGGGTGTGACGGCGCACTTTAATCGGTAGCCTCACTGACCTCTCGCAAAAAATAAAATTAGAATAGGTCGGCCGGAGCCCCCTCATCCGGCTCCTGAGTTGATCGAAGGGCGCCACCTTCTCCCCGCTGGGGAGAAGAGACGAGCCGCGGGGGGCCTGCTCCACGTCTCCTCTTCCCAGCGGGGAGAGGGTCCGGCAGGGGGTGAGGGGGCCACTTGCACGAACATTTTCAGTTATCCGCCATGCAGCTGCTCTCACCAACCCGGCGCGAATTCACTTCTAATACAAAAAAGGCGGCCACCGGGGCCGCCTTTCCGCATTATTTCTTCGGTACCTTCGGCACCGAGCCGCGCTTCTGCTTCGGTGCGGGCTCGTCCCGGACCAGCGTCTCGCCATCGTCGTCCTCGACAACTGCAGGCGAGGCCTTCTTGCCCTTTCGAACCTTGGCAACCGGTTCGGCCACCTCGGCTTCCGGCTTCGGCTTGACCGGCGTGTCGTCGGCCTCGGCGCGTAGCACCAGGCCGTCCTTGCCGTCCTCGCCCTTGCCGGTCGAGACATGCACGACGCCGCCCTTCTTGAGCTTGCCGAACAGGATCTCCTCGGCGAGCGGCTTCTTGATGTGCTCCTGGATGACGCGGGAGAGCGGGCGGGCGCCCATCTTCTCGTCGTATCCGCGGCTCGCGAGCCATTCCACGGCATCCGGCTGCACGTCGAAGGTGACGTTGCGTTCCGAAAGCTGGGTTTCGAGCTGCATGACGAACTTCTGGACCACCTTGTGGATGACCTCGGTCGGCAGCGGCGCAAACGCGATCGTCGCATCGAGACGGTTGCGGAATTCCGGCGTGAACAGCCGGTTCAGCGCTTCCGTATCCTCGCCGGTCCGCTTCGAAGACCCAAAACCGATCGCTGCCTTCTGCATCTCCGAGGCACCGGCATTGGTCGTCATGATCAGGATCACGTTGCGGAAGTCGATCTTCTTGCCGTTGTGATCCGTCAGCGAGCCATGGTCCATGACCTGCAGCAGGATGTTGAAGATATCCGGATGCGCCTTCTCGATTTCATCGAGCAGCACGACCGAATGCGGATGCTGGTCGACACCGTCGGTCAGCAGGCCGCCCTGGTCGAAGCCGACATAGCCGGGAGGCGCGCCGATCAGCCGCGAGA
>CAMFHT010000240.1 GCA_945952245.1 uncultured Rhizobium sp.
GCGCTGGGAAGACCTTGCGGCCTCATAGAAAAGATCAAGCAACCAGTTGATTGCAATAGCTTCTTCGGCTTGTGGGTCGGAGCGCGCGCTTGATTCTTCGTCATCTGTGAGGCACGGTCCTCCTGCGCGACCGGCGAGGCCGCGTGCCATTCAAACCGATATCGTACCCGACGCGCTCCGTATGCTGGAACGTGAATGGAAAGGTTTTGTCATGAGTAAGCTACCACGAGATCAAGCTGGCCTTCGTCCCCTCGCCCCATCCGAGCTGCTGGCGCTGGGCGTATCAGAAGGGCTCCTTCTCAGACTTCTTGCGCTCGCCCCGTTCCACTGCCCTGCCGACGACGACATCGCGATGGTTCGGCCTTCTCCCCACCATGTCGTACGCAAGGAGGCCTAGGATGGACCTTCGCACGCGAATCCGAAACCAGAATTACTGGGACCACGTGTTCAGTCCGGCGAACGAACCTAAAAAGGAGATCAAGCCCGGTTCCCGATACGTCACTCTGCCCGGATGGCATCCGACGCCGAAGTGCGTCCGCGGATCCGTCCGTACGCGCGAGCCGCTCATGGCCGACGCCATGATCCATGTCGATACCAACCCCTTCAACACGGCGGTCGCCGAGTTTCCCGTCGTGGTGCGCTATCGCTCGTTACAAGGAAAATGGCTCGAACACGTCCCTGATCTCGCCGTCCGTCGGCTGGACGGTTCGGTGGCGGTTGTCGACGTCATGCCGGTTCACGTTCAGCGCCATCTGCGTTGGCCTGAGCATCGGACCCAGGCACTGCGGCAGGTTTTTGCCGAACTTGGCGCGCACTATCGCCTGCTTGACGAGCGAACGCTGCATCTGATGCCCCTGATGGCGAACCTGAGATGCATGTGGCGGCACAAGAGAATTGCCAGCCAGCCGGCCTGGATCGCCGAGGTCGCCTCGGAAGTCCTGAGGCTTCCGCTTCCATCCAGCATCGCTAGCGCCATGCGGGGCGTCGTCCGAAATGCGATGTTTACAAAGGTCGGCGAAGAGGAGGAGTGGACGGAGATCGGAGAGGTAAATCCCGTGTTCACCGCCTGCATGCAGCTTGCGATGGACGGCAAGATCGGCATCGATCTGCAGCGGCCGTTTTCACAGACCACGCGTCTCTGCACACCGCCCTCCCTGTTCCTTTTCCCTGCGACGACGGAACTTCGGTTCGAAGCGGCCGCGTGAGCTATAGGAGGAAGAACCATGTCTTTCCAGTTCGAAGACGGTCGCTATCTTCAGGCGATCAAGACCTTCCACGACCTCGATATCCCGCCGGATCCGGGGCACGGCTTTCACATGCAGCCCGTGGACGTCCAGGTAGGCACCACGTTCGCGCTCTTCGACGACCGCAAGGCGCGCTATGGGATGTTTCGCTTCATCAAATGGATTAAGCCGACGCCCGGCTATCCCGCCGTCGCAGAATTCCAGCAGCTGGTTACGAACGTGAGCGTCACGCTCACGTGCTGGCAGATCCATACGATGGTGGAGCACGGCCGCATGCGGCCTCTCTCAGCGGATGGCGGCAGGAGAAACCTCCCCGGAGCCGCGGCAACTGTCACGGAAGAGGAGAGGAAAGGTGCACACCGCCGGATGGCGTACGTTGATGCCTGCTATCTGAGAATGATCGAGCTTCGGGTGAGGGAGCTCACGAGAAAGCAGCGCGAGCAGGTGATCGAAGACGTGGCCCTGCAGATCGGCGACCAGAAAAAACCGAGCATTAGCTCGGTCTACAACTGGGTGATCCGTGACAAGAAAGGCGGGCGTTTTGATAGACTCCTCAACTTCGTCCGCCAGGGGCACTCCGGCAATTTCGGTCCGAGGGAAGGAAGTGAAGTCGTCCGTGCAATCCGGGAGGCCGTTAACCTTGCCGTGCAAGCCGGGGGTCAATGGCACATGGTCCAGGCGATCCTCATGGCGATGGCCGGACCCGACGGCGACTTTTTCCATATCCGCGACAATCTTCTTAACGAAGACGGAACCTGCCGCCTGTCCGAGCGCACCATCCAGAGGCGCCTCAGGGAGCTCAACGAATATGAGCGTGACGTCCTCGAGACTGGCCGCGACTATGCCGAAATGAGGCACATGCCGCGACTGCGACAGGTTCGGCCCGATGCTCCGCTGGACATCGTGGACGTCGACTACGCCGTCATGAACATCGTGGTCATCGACCCGGAACTGGCCATCGCGTACGGACGGCCTCACATTCTTACGTTCCGGGACAGGTTTAGCGGAGTTGTCGTCGGCTTCTCCATCTCCTTCCAACCGCCATCATACGAGAGCTTCTTTGAAGGCCTTCAGCACATGCTTTTCCAGAAGTCCAGGGATCTGCTTTCTGGAGCCGCCTATCCGTGGTGGGGTCGTCCGTTGAAGCTGGGAACCGACAACGCCAAGCACCTGATCGGGCTGAACATCAACGAGTCCCTCAGGGAGCTTGGGATCCAGACAGTGGCCTATCGCCCCGCGCGCGGTTGGGAAAAGGGAGCCGAAGAGCACCTGTTCCACATCCTCGACCGCGCCGTGCCCGCCCGACTGCCCGGCTCCACGGGGCGCTCGGTGGCGGACAGAATGAAGTACGACGAGGAACTGCAGAAGGCCATGCCGAAGATGACGCTGCCGCAGGTCCGCGGGTATCTGACCTACTATCTCGCCTACATTCACCACCTGAAACCCACGCAGGGGCTTGGAGAGCTTGCCACCTTCAAGGGAGTCCCGGCCGATCTCTGGAACGACGGTATCAGCCGGGCTCCCGCAGCTCCGCTTATCGATCCAGAGATTTTCGTCCGTATCGCGGGTCAGTTCTCCGAGGTTTCTATTTCTAAGAAGGGCTTCGTCTGGGACGACATTACGTACGTCTCCCCGGAGCTCCTCTTCCTGTCGACGCAGCGCGCCAGCAAGGGCAGGAAGTTCAAGGTGCGGCGCTCCCCATGGAATCTTGGCGTCGCGTGGGTGCAGGATCCCTATGCCAAGACAGAGCGGTGGATCGAAGTTCCGGCCGCGCCCGCCGACCAACCATACGCCAACGGACTGCGGTACTACGAGCACCGCTGGATCAAGAAATATCTGCGCGAGAAATGGAAGCAGGCCGCCAACGCCAAGAACCTTCTGGCCGCTAGAACGGAACTTGCGAAGGCCGTAGTCGGCGCACACAAAGCGCACGGAACCATTAAGACAGGAAGAAAGCTGGCGGCCCTCTACGAGCAGACGGTCGCCAAGTTCGCCATGTCACGCCGCTACGTCCTTGGGACAAGCGAGTTCGGGCCGGGTCACGTGGACCTCGCGAGCCCGCTGGTGCAGGAGGCTCCTCCCCCGCTCAGCATTCGCGCCGGTCTCGTCATGCCTTTCGAGATGCCCGACAGGAAAACCCACACGCCATCGACGCTGCCTGGCTCGCCAGGAGCCCCCAAGGGAGCGGACGTTCCGCTGGAGGCCGATGACGACGTGGATCCCTACGGCGGCTGGCTGGTGTAGGAGGTGGCATTGTTACAGCATCCGCAGGATCGCATCTTCGCAACACCCGAGCAGCGGGAGGCGGCTTGCCGACTTCCCGTCGCTGAACGGCAGATGATCATCAAGAATGTCCGCGTCCCCTACCATACATACAGACTAGGTCTTGGCATGATCGCCAAGCTGCATAGGCCCGTCGAAGAAGGGCTCCCCAATCTCGGCGTGGTAGGCGGTCTGCTCGGCGCGTCCCGGTGTGGAAAGACGGTCATCTGCCAAGCATATCTTGAACAGTATCCGCCTCGGGACGGTGAAACGGGAGTGGAATATCCGGTTGTCTACCTGGATGCGGCGGTTTCGATCACGCGCAAGCGTCTCGCGCTCAAGATTAAGATTGCCACGGGCAGCCCTCACCGCATGCTGGTTCGGGACGACCCATCAGAATGGTCCGTCGACCGGCTTCTCAAATGCCGGACCGAACTCCTCATCGTGGACGACGCCCAGTTCATGTTCTTCGAACAGCGGTACGCCAGCGGCGCGGCCGAGATGTTCGGTTTCGTGAAGGATGTCGTCGACACGGGGAAGGTATCCGTCCTTCTCGTCGGCGAAAAAAATATCGACACCTATGTCAAAGGCATCAATGCCTTCGCTAACAGGGCTTACAGGTCGGAAGTTCTCAATCCTCTGTCCAGCAGCCCGGAGGACATCGTTCGTTTCGGTGAACTGCTGCAGAGCATCGACCGACGGCTTCCGTTCCGCGAGCCCAGCAGGCTGGAAGTTTACAGAGAGGACTTCTACCTTTATAGCGGCGGCCACATCGGGCTTGTGATGAACGTACTTCACGACGCGGCCTACCAGGCACTGAACGACCGGTCGGCCTGCATCCTTGTGGAACATCTTCGGGAAGCGGTCCGCACCAGGATCGGACCGGACGACAACAACAGCTATTTCGGCTACAGACGGCGGACGGGCGGGTGAAGACGCGTCCTTTCACGTTCTGGCGGGTCAGGCCCCTTCCCGGAGAAGCAGCCAACAGCTATTTCTCACGCTTGGTGGCGGATGAGTGCAACTATCTGCCGCGCGCCTACGCATCCGAAGTCGGCCTCGCCCACACCTTCCGAAGTGACGAACTCCTCGCAGCGATCGACACTCTTCCGATTTCCCAAGAGGACAAGACCCGGCTTCGGTGCTGGACCCCGCAAGAGGCGGGAGGCCGCATCCACCTCGCCGGCCAGGAATTCCTTCGAACAGAATTCCGATGGACACGAAAACTGGAATGTACCGCCTGTGTCCGCGAGGTTCCCTACCATCGGGTATGGTGGCATCTTGCCTGCTTCAACATGTGTCCTGTGCACGGACGTCCGCTTCAGCCGCTGGAATATGAAAGCCTGACCGTCGGCCGCCATTTTCCACGTTTCGAAGCCGTAGCGGCCGAAAGGCTGCCTCATGTGGAGCTCGGAGAGGTCGGTCCCGCTTTCGAATCGCATGTCATCGCAACGCTGCTCCGGCCGCAGTCCGGGCGGTCGCCCAAATATGTCGCACATCTCGCAGAGGCCTGCGAGTTTCTCGGCCGCCTCCTAGGCAACCCCCGGCAACCCGTCGTTCCACCGCACACGCTCGCCGATCTTGCGCGAGGCTACGAACTGCTGACGTCCGGCACCGAGGGCGTATCGGCGAGCGTTCGGCAATGGCTGGAAAGCAACGGTGATCCCCTACCCGCGGTTAAGCTCGGACATCTCCTGGGGTGGGCGGCTTATCATTTGGAAACCATGGATCGTCCGCTCGATCCCTTGATGGACAACGAGCCGAACCCTTTACTCGACGAGGTCGCTAATATCGTACGCTGTGAATGCCAGCGTCTGTTGGGAAGCGGAAGGCACACGTAAAGGGGATATGGCGCTCGCCGTCAGTTCCGAGTGGGAGTCCATGCGGCAAGGCAAAGTGCGAAACAGAGCAACACAGTTAACGGCGAGCACGGTGCTGCTTCACGCCCCGGACTGCATCTTTACGAGTGCGGAAAGCCAAGGACTGGTTCGAGTTTCTCGAAAGTCGAATCCATTGCATATGATGGGCTGAAAAGCACGGAGATATGGCCGAACCGAATGCTGATCTGCGCCTCGGCATCCCGTTCGCTGGAGCGAGCGATCTTCGCCATGTAGAGAGCGGAAGCAAGACCAGTGCGGTCGGCTCCCGCCCTGCAGTGGATGAGCATCGGTTTTTCTGCCTTCTCCATGAGGGCGACCAGCTGCATGGCGCGGTCCTGAGAAAGTTCCTCGCGATCGGACATTGGAAAATCGTAATGCCTGATGTCGAGCGCCTTCGAGGTGGCTAGTTCCTGATCGTACCAGTCCTCGCCCTGGCTGTCGCCGCGAAGGTTGATCACTCACCGGATCCCGTACGTCTTTTCGTATGCCTATCGGCGGGCGGGCGTCGGCTGGTTGGAGCGGTAGACCTCGCCGGCCACGACCGCGCCGAGGTTGCCTGTCATCTGGATGCCGAGCAGGTAGGCTCCCGTCACCGCCGCCACCGCCAGCACTACCAGACCACCTTTGACAAGGGCATGCCTCATCCTGTCATCCCTTCAGCGAGACGAGAACCGCACCAAGACCGATCAGGGCGACACCCGTCCAGTTTGGCAGACTGAGGCGCTCGCCCAGGAAGAATACGGCAAAGACCGCTACCATGACGACGGAGAGCTTGTCGATGGGCGCGACGCGTGCTGCGTCTCCCACCTTGAGGGCCCGGAAATAGCAGACCCAGGAAGCCCCCGTCGCGAGACCGGAAAGGATCAGGAAGAGCCAGGTTCGCGGGGTGATCGACGACAGCGGCTGCCACGCGCCGACGGCCGTCAGAATAACCGTCAGGACCACCATGATCACAACGGTGCGGATGAAGGTTGCGAAATCCGAGTTGACGTTCTCGATGCCGACTTTCGCGAAAATCGCGGTGAGCGCGGCGAA
>CAMFHT010000241.1 GCA_945952245.1 uncultured Rhizobium sp.
GGCCTTGCCTATCCTGCGGATGCGGCGGGCGACATACTCCGTGCGCTTGGCGAGCAGCGCGCCCGCTTCGCCCTCTATACTGGTGAGGTGATGACGGCGGAGCAGCTCGCCCATTCCGGCTTCCTGCTGGAATGCTGCGCATCCGAAAAGCTGGAGCCTCGTATCCGCACGATCGCCACGACCATTGCCGCCAATGCGCCGCTCTCCGTCCGCGCGAGCAAGCTCGCAATCCGCGCCTTTGCCGAGAACAACGACCGTGCCGCACAGGATGCTGCAGCGCTCGGTGCCGCCACATTCGACAGCCAGGACTATGCCGAGGGCCGCCGCGCCTTTGCAGAGCGCAGGCGGCCGCAATTCACCGGGCGGTGACGATCAGAAGCCCGCGTAGAACTCCAGCACCGCCTGCTTGAAGACCTTGTCGCCGACGGCGAGCATGTGGTCGCGGCCCGGTATGTCTATGGCCTTCGCATGCGGCATCAGGGCGGCGAGTTCCTGCGGCGAGCCGGCGATATCGTCCTTTGTGCCAACCGCTATCAGCGTTGGAGCGTCCAGGCGGGCCATCTGCGATGCGCTGAGGAGATCGCGCGAGGTCTCGATGCAGGCGGCAAGCGCCACGCGGTCGCTCTTCGTCTGCTCGGCAAAGGCGCGGAACATGCGGCCCCGCTCGTGCGTGACGCTGTCCAGCGAGGGCGCGCGCAGGGCGTCCGCGATCGGGTCCCAGTCGCCGACGCCGGTGATCATGCCGATGCCGAGGCCGCCGAAGACCAGCGAGCGCACCCGTTCCGGATGCTCGACGCCGATGAAGGCGGAGATGCGGGCACCCATGGAATAACCCATGACATGCGCCTCAGAAATGCCGAGATGGGTCAGCAGCGCCACCGCATCGCCAGCCATGGCTGAGGGATGATAGGCGTCGGGGTGATGCGGCTTGTCGCTCCGTCCATGGCCGCGATTGTCGATGGCGATGACGCGGTAGCCCGCCTCGCCGAGTGTCTTCAGCCAGCCGGGATGGACCCAGTTGACCAGCGCGCTCGAAGCGAAGCCGTGGATCAGCAGCACCGGCTCGCCGGCCGGGTCGCCATCGTCGAAATAGGCGAGCTTCAGGCCGTCATGAGTGAATTCGGAAAAGGGCGGGGCATTGAGGTTCATCGGGCGAATCCGGCAGGGCTGGTCTTTCCCAACACATAGGGCAAACGGGCGGTTGCGCAAACAACGGACGGCGCCCATGTCCGTTTCCTCAAAAACCTTTTCCTCTGCGACGTGTTGGCTCTACCCTTTCCGGGCGAAGGGCGGTAAAGATGGCGCCGACACCAAACGTGATTTTCGGAGATCCTCATGGCCGGCCACAGCATTCCTCATTTCCAGAACGACGGCGGACATCGCATGATCGAGATCGGCGTGAAGGAGTTCATGTGCACGGGTGCCTCCGCCCCCTTCGATCATCCGCACATCTACATCGACATGGGCGACGAGCAGGAAAAGCTCTGCTCCTATTGCTCGACGCTCTACCGCTACAATCCGTCGCTGAAGGCGACGCAGACCAACCCTCCGGGCTGCGTCTTCCACGTCAAGGCAGCCTGAGACCGCTTCAGCGGACCATGAGGATGCCATGCCGGCCAAGACAGCCGCGATCATCGGTGCAGGCGTTGCCGGGCTGACGGCTGCTCTCAGCCTTTCCCGCCAGGGCATCCGCTCGGAAATCTTCGAACAGGCGGAGGCGCTGAAGGAAGTCGGCGCCGGCCTGCAGATCTCGCCAAACGCGGCGCGGGTTCTCGACGAGCTCGGCGTGCTCCCCACCCTCCGTTCGAAATGGGTCGAGCCGGAGAGTATTGACCTCCGCTCCGGCGTGACACTCCGAACCATGGCATCCGTTCCGGCCGGCAAGGCCGCAGCCGAGCGCTGGAAGGCGCCCTATGCCGTTCTGCACCGCTCCACGCTGCAATTGACGTTGCGGGACGCCGTTCTGGCCGATCCGAACTGCACGCTGCATCTCGGACGGCGGCTGGATGCGTCAGACATCCCTGCCCTCACGCTCGCCGATGGCAGCCGCCCGGACGTGATCATCGGCGCCGATGGCGTCTGGTCCCGCTGCCGGGCGCTGATCGCAAAGAGCCCGAAGGTGAGCTTTTCCGGAAACATCGCCTGGCGCTTCGTGCTGCCCTTCGCCGAGGCTCCGCCGGCACTGCCGAAGGATCGGGTCGCCGCCTTCATGGGGCCGGGCGCGCATCTCATCTGCTATCCGCTGAAGGACGGCGGCGGGTTCAATCTGGTTGCCATTACCTCCGGCACCAATGCCGGCGAAACCTGGGAAAAGACCGGCGAGCCAAAGCGGGTGGCGGCGCTTCACGCGAGCTTCGCCGGCTGGAACCCGGCGCTCCGCCTGCTCATCGACCGCAACAAGGACCTGCTGTTCTGGCCGCTCTGCCAGGCCGGTGACGGGGCCTGGCAGAATGGCAGCGATCTCGTGCTGATCGGCGATGCGGCTCATGCCATGATGCCCTTCATGGCGCAGGGCGCGGCCATGGCCATCGAGGATGCCTTCGTGCTGGCACGGCATCTCGCCGCTGCCGACGTCCCTGACGCGATCAGGACCTATGAGGCCGAGCGGAAACCCCGGATCGCACGGCTGCGGAAGCGGGCGGATTTCAATCGCATGGTTTATCATGCCCGCGGGCCCGTGCGCGTTGGGCGCGACCTCTTGATGGCGCTCAGGCCCAGCCATTCCTACATGGCGGATCTCGACTGGATCTACGGCTTCGAAGCCTGAGGGCGGCGCAAACCGCCCTCGCCTCTCCCAGCGTCAGAAGGCTGCCGCTGCGGCAAATCCGTTCTCCAGATCCGCCTTCAGGTCCTCGACATCTTCAAGCCCGATCTGTAGCCGGATCAACGGGCCGTCATAGGGCCCCTTGGTGATGCGTCGATCGCCCAGCCGGACGTGTACGGCAAGGCTTTCGTAGCCACCCCAGGAATAGCCAAGGCCGAAATAGGTGAGTGCGTCGAGGAAGGCCTTTGCCTTTCTCTGCTGGTCTTCCGGGGAGGAATTCAGCACGAAGGTGAAGACACCGCTCGCGCCCTTGAAGTCGCGCTTCCAGATCTCGTGGCCGGGAAAGCTCGGCAGCGCCGGGTGCAGAACGCGGGCGACGTCAGCGCGGGCTTCCAGCCAGTGGGCAATTTCGAGCGCATTTTTCTCGTGATGCGCCAGCCGCACGCCCATGGTGCGCAATCCGCGCAGGATCTGGTACGCGTCATCAGAGGTGACGCAGAGGCCGAGCTCCATGTTGGCACTGTTGATCTTCGGCCAATATTCCGCGTTGGCGGAAACGAAGCCCATCAGAATGTCCGAATGGCCGGAGGGATACTTGGTCGCGGCATGGATCGAGATGTCGACCCCATGATCGAGCGGACGGAAATAGAGCGGCGTCGCCCAGGTATTGTCCATGCTGACGGCCGCGCCATGGCGCTTGGCGACGCGGGCAATCGCGCCCACATCCAGCATCTCGAACGTGTTGGAGGCCGGCGCCTCCAGGTGCACGAGGCGCGTGTTCGGGCGGATCAGCGTCTCGATGCCCTCGCCGATGCCGGGATCGAAATACTCGGTCTCGACTCCCAGTCGCTTCAGCATGGTTTCGGCGAAACGCCGCGCCGGGGCATAAACCGAATCGACCATCAGCATGTGATCGCCTGCCGACAGGACGGCAAGAAGAGGCAATGTCACCGCCGAAAGACCGGAAGGCAGCAGGATCGTGCCGGCGGAGCCTTCGAGCTCGTCCACGGCGCGGCAGAGCGCATCCGTCGTCGGCGTGCCATGCGTTCCATAGGTGTATTTCTGGTTCTCGGTGCGGATGGTCTCCGCATCCGGGAAGAGAACCGTGGAGCCGCGCTGGATCGGCGGGTTGACGAAACCATGCTGCTCCCGCGGATCGGGCCCGATATGCGTAAGTCGCGTGTTGATGCCGGGCGTTTTCGCAAGCGGGGTCTTCTCGGTCATTCCAGGGCTCCTTCAGGTCTCAAATGCTTGTGGCAAGGCCGCGCATCCGGGGTCAATACCCCTCGAAGGGGCCATATCCCCAAAAATTCTGATGCAGCCAGCAGATTTTGTGATCTTTTGTGACAGAACCTAAAAATGAGAGACGACGAAGATTTTACAAATATAAACAGACTGTTAATGCTGCGGAAGCGTATCATCCACCCGCATTTTGCAGCCCCAGGTAGGTGGTACGCCTGTCGGTCCGGTCTTGACCCCCGCTGCATTTCTGCATGTGATAGCCGCATCCCGTGACGCGTGTGATGACGGGTGGCTATGGGCCCCAAAGCCCGCCCGGCCGATAGTTACACATAACAACAATATCAGAGGGTTGGAACAATATGAAAAAGACGCTTCTTACCGCAGCCATCGCCGCCGCCGCTCTCGGTTACGGTGTTTCGGCGGCTTCCGCTGATACGCTTGAAAACGTCAAGAAAAAGGGCTTCGTGCAGTGTGGCGTGAACGGCGCCGGTCTGCAGGGTTTCGCCTCGCAGGACAGCTCCGGCAACTGGTCCGGTCTCGACATCGACCTCTGCAAGGCCGTTGCCGCTTCCGTATTCGGCGATGCGACCAAGGTGAAGTACACCCCCCTTTCTGCCAAGGACCGTTTCCCGGCGCTGCAGTCCGGCGAAATCGACCTCCTGTCGCGCAACACCACCTGGACCATCAGCCGCGACACGCAGCTGGGCTTCAACTTCCGCGCCGTAAACTACTATGACGGCCAGGGCTTCATGGCGAAGAAGAGCCTGGGCGTGAAATCCGCCCTCGAGCTTTCCGGCGCCGCCATCTGCGTGCAGACCGGCACGACCACCGAGCTCAACCTCGCCGACTACTTCCGCGCCAACAAGATGGAATACAAGCCCGTCGTGTTCGAGAAGCAGGAAGAAGTGGATGCCGCCTATGACGCCGGCCGCTGCGATGCCTACACCACCGACCAGTCCGGGCTCTACGCCATCCGTACACACCTGAAGCAGCCCGACGAGCATGTGATCCTGCCGGAAATCATCTCCAAGGAGCCGCTCGGCCCGGCCGTGCGCCAGGGTGATGACAAGTGGTTCGACATCGTGACCTACGCCCACTACGCCATGGTGACCGCCGAGGAATTCGGCATTACCCAGGCGAACCTGGACGAGATGGTGAAGTCTGAAAACCCCGACATCAAGCGCTTCCTCGGCGAAGAAAAGGACTCCACCATCGGTCCGGATCTCGGCGTCGACAACAAGTGGGCCTACAACATCATCAAGGCCGTCGGGAACTATGGCGAAAGCTTCGAGCGCAATGTCGGCGCCGGCAGCCCGCTCAAGATCGCACGCGGCCTGAACGCGCTTTGGAACAAGGGCGGCCTGCAGTACGCACCGCCGATCCGCTAAGTCCCGGCACCGGCGCGTCAAAAGGCGCGCCGCACCTGACCCGTGGCCGGCGGCGCTTCGAAAGCCGCCGGGCACACCCTGACAATAACACCCGGACAAGGGTGAGCGGGGGCCTTAAAGGCAAACGGGGGAAAACCTAATGACCATGGAAGAAGCGGAGCTTTCCGCGCGCCGGCCCCTGAAGCCGGTCTGGTACAACGACCCATTCTGGCGCGGCATCGGCTACCAGGCCGTGACGGTCGTCATCCTGATCGTCGCCGTCATCTGGATGTGGCTGAACACGCTGGAAAACCTCAAGCGGGCAAACCTGTCCTCCGGCTTCGGCTTCCTGCAGAGCCGCGCAGGCTTCGACCTCGCCCAGACCCTCATCGAATACACCAGCGATTCGACCTATTTCCGTGCGCTGCAGGTCGGCATCCTGAACACGCTGGCGGTGGCCGCCGTCGGCATCGTCACGGCGACGATCATCGGCCTTCTCGTCGGCGTCGGGCGCCTGTCGCAGAACTGGCTGATCCGCAAGCTGGCCACCGTCTACGTCGAAGGCTTCCGCAACATCCCGCTGCTGGTTATCATCTTCTTCTGGTACAAGGGCGTCATCAACGCGCTGCCCAACGTGCGCGAATCGATCCAGATGCCGCTCGGCATGGTGCTGAACAACAGAGGCTTCTATTTTCCGGCGCCCGTCTTCGGCGACGGTTCGGTCTGGATCCTCGCCGGACTGGCGGCGGGCATCGTCGCGGCCTTCGTCTATTCCCGCTGGGCCAGGGCGAAGCAGATGGCGACCGGAAAGCGGCCACCCGTGTTCTGGGTCGTGCCGGTCATCGTGCTTCTGCCGCCGATCCTCGTCTTCCTCGCGCTTGGTGCACCGCTCACCTTCGATCCGCCGGTGGCCGGCAAGTTCAACATTTCCGGCGGCAGCATTGTCG
>CAMFHT010000242.1 GCA_945952245.1 uncultured Rhizobium sp.
GAATTTCAGCAGCTTAGCTGAAAGCTAAGTGCTAGAAATTCCAAGAGCGGGGGTCTTGGCCAATGGTGCAAGCGCTTCGCTATCCTACCCCCGCCCTTGCAAAATCTGAAGTTTAGCGGCCTTGCCGCTAAGCCTTCGATTTTGCTTTCCCGCCCGCACGGGGCGGGAAATCAGCCGAGCTGCGCCCGCAATGCCCTGACTTTCTCTGCATCCGTTCGCTTCGGACTGGCGACTGCAAATCCTAGAGCCAGTTCCTTTGCCGACCCCACAGCATCCGCCGATGAGCAAGAGGCGTGGATCTCCCGGAAAAGACCACTCTCCAGAAACGCCTCGACATTCTCGACGGAAATTCCGGAACCCGGCATGATGGTGATGCGGTCTGCCGCTCTTCTCGCCAACCGCTCCAGCATGCCAAGGCCTTCCAGAGCCGTCTTCTCACCTCCCGAGGAGAGGATACGCTCGAAGCCAAGCGTGACAGCCGTCTCCACCGCCGCCTCCGGATCGGGCGTCAGGTCGATGGCGCGGTGGAGGGTGGCGGGCAGATGGCTGACGGCGAGAAGGCGCTTCAGGACATCGTCGTCCAGAGTCCCATCGGGCCGATTGGCTCCGACGACGATGCCTTCGAGGCCTGCCTCGGCTACACGAACGATGTCCCGCTCCATCTGCCCGAGATCCGCCGCATCATAGACGAAACCGCCGGCACGGGGGCGGATCATGGCGTAGACGGGCATGGGCGCTTCGGCTGCGAGGCGGATCAGGCCTGGCGAGGGCGTGAGGCCACCGACGGCGAGCGCGCTGCAGAGCTCGATCCTGTCCGCACCGCCCTCGATCGCGGCTTCCAGACCCCTCGCATCGTCGACACAGACCTCGAGGAGGCGCGTCATGCGGTCTGATCCGCAGCAAAGCCAAGCAGGGCGGCGCCGACCAGGCCGGGTTCGATCAGGTATTCACCGGGCACGACGAGCGGCCGGTCGTATGTCTTGAGGATGCGTTCGCGCGTCAGCCGGTCGATTTCGGCGATCAGCGGCGCGCAGCGCGCGAGCCCGCCGCCGACGGGCACGATGGTGGCGCCGGTGAGGTTGATGATCATGGCAAGCGGGCTCGCGATCACGTCCGTCAGCACGTCGATGGTGCGCGTCGCGTTTTCATCGCCGGCAAGCCAGGCCTCGGTGATCTCCTCGCTGGTCTTTTCCTCGCTGCAGAGATAGCGGTGCAGCCGCTCCATGCCGCGGGCGGAAACAGTGGGGTCGAGGCAGCCCTTCAGCCCGCAGCCGCAGGGAAAGGCCGGCAATTCCACTTCGGGACGACCGGCAAAGCGCGGCGCGGCGGGTCCATGACCCCACTCCCCGGCAAAACCGCCATCGGCGTTGATCAGCCGGCCATCGATGACGAGCCCGCCGCCGACGCCCGTGCCGAGGATCGCACCGAAGACGACGCGGTGGCCCCGCCCGGCCCCGAGCCCCGCTTCCGCCATGGCGAGGCAATCCGCATCGTTGGAAACCAGAACGGGAAGACCGAGCGCCGTTTCGAGTTCGGCAACGATGCTGCGCGCGTGAATGCTTGGAATGTTGGCGACGGTGATCTTTCGTGTCTCGGGATCGATCACGCCCGTGATCGAGATCGATACGCGGGTAACCGGTTCCGGCGCTTCCGCGATCACCTGCCTGAGCACACGGCAGAAGGCCTTGAAATCATGGAGCGGGGTCGGAATGCGCGGCAGCGTCTCGATGTCGTCGGGAGCCCGAGCATAGGCGCCCTTGATGGCCGTGCCGCCGATATCGAAACAGACGATCATGGGTTTCCTCGTGCTTTGGGTTTCCTCTCCCGCCCCTGGCGAGCGGGAAAGCAATTTCATCATCTTAGCCGCAGGCTAAGTGATAGAAATTGCAAGGGCGGGGGGCTGTTTGGGTCGTCGAGGACACTCGCTGCGCTCGGTCCACAAACCCCCGCTCTTATGATTTCTGGCACTTAGCTTGCGCTAAGGTGCCGAAATCATGTTCTCGCCCGCAAGGGGCGAGAAGGGTTGAGCCAGCCTCACCGCATCGCCCGGCCATCCGCATCGAAGCGGTGCAGGAAGGCGCGGTCGGGCGTGGCATGGACGACATCGTCGGCGGCAATCGGGTGCTCGCCGAAGAGGCGCACGGTCAGCAGGCCGGTCTTTTCCGTTTCCATGTAGACGATGGTGTCGGCCCCGAGATGTTCGACATGGATGACCTTTCCCTGCCATTCGCCGCTTTCGCGCGAGAGCGCGATGTGCTCGGGGCGGATGCCGATCGTGCGGGCGCCACCATCGCCAAGGCGCGCGGCTTCGATGAAGTTCATCTGCGGCGAGCCGATGAAGCCCGCGACGAACAGGTTGGCCGGGCGGTTGTAGAGTTCCATGGGCGAACCCACCTGCTCGATCGCGCCGGCGGAGAGCACCACGATCTTGTCGGCAAGCGTCATCGCCTCGACCTGGTCATGGGTCACGTAGATCATCGTCGCCTTGAGCTCACGGTGGAGCTTGGCGATTTCCAGCCGCGTCTGCACGCGCAGCGCCGCATCGAGGTTCGAGAGCGGTTCGTCGAACAGGAAGAGCTTCGGCTCGCGGACGATGGCGCGGCCGATTGCGACGCGCTGCCGCTGGCCGCCGGAAAGCTCGGCCGGGCGACGGGCAAGATAGGGTTCGAGCGAGAGCATGGACGAGGCTTTGGTGACGCGCCGCTCGATGTCTTCCCTCGGCGCTCCCGCCTGCTTCAGGCCGAGGCCCATATTGTCCTTCACCGTCAGGTGCGGATAGAGCGCATAGGACTGGAACACCATGGCGATGCCGCGCTTCGCCGGCGGCACGGTGGCCACCTCCTGCCCGTCGATCCGGATCGAGCCGGTGGTCGCATCCTCCAGCCCCGCGATGACGCGGAGCAGAGTGGACTTGCCGCAGCCCGAAGGGCCGACGAAGATCACGAACTCGCCGTCGGTGACGTCGAGATCGATGCCCTTCAGCACCTCATGGGCGCCGAAGGCCTTGCGAATGTTCCTGAGGCTGAGCGAGCCCATTGATCAATCCCCCAAATGGACCGGTTTGCCGGTCTTCACGCTTTCGTCGGCTGCAAGGCATACCTTCAGCGACTGCACTGCATCCTGCATGTGACGCGAAAGATCCATGTCCTCCCGGATCGCCTTCAACAGGAAGGCCTGCTCCCGTTCGCAGAGATCCTGATGGCCCGGCTCGCCATCCATGCGCATGTCGAGATCGGGTTCGGCGAAGCGGCCGTCGGCGCCGGTCTTCGCGCGGTGCACCCGGATCATGGAAGTCTTGGTATGGCTGTCGACGTCGTCGGATTTCGCATTGGCATCCATGACGATCGAAACCGCGCCGTTGGGCGAGATCACATCCTTCACGAAGAAGGCGGTCTCGGACATCATCGGTCCCCAGCCGGCCTCGTACCAGCCGACCGAGCCATCGGCGAAGAGCACCTGCAGGTGGCCGTAATTGTACATGTCCGGCTTCACCTCGTTCGAAAGGCGCAGCCCCATGCCGCGCACTTCGACCGGTCTGGAATCGGTGATCTGGCACATCACGTCGATATAGTGCACGCCGCAATCGACGATCGGTGAGGTCGTATCCATCAGCGCCTTGTGGGTTTCCCATGTGGCGCCGGAAGACTGCTGGTTGAGGTTCATGCGGAAGACGTAAGGGCCGCCGAGCGCGCGCGCTTCCTCGATCAGCTTCATCCAGGAGGGGTGATGTCTGAGGATATAGCCGATCACGAGCTTGCGGCCATTGGCCTTGGCGGCGGCAACCACGCGCTCCGCATCGGCAACGGTGGTGGCGAGCGGCTTTTCCACGAACACGTGGCAGCCCGCCTCGAGCGCGGTGACGGCGAAATCCGCATGGCTGTCGGAATAGGTGTTGATCGAGCAGACGTCGGGCTTCAGTTCCTTCAGCGCCGGCAGGAATTCCGGGTGGATCTCGTAGCCTGAGAGGGCCGGATCGAGGGAGGGCCGAGAACGGTTGACGAGGCCCGCAATCTTGAAACCCGGATTGCGGTGATAGGCGAGCGCGTGGCTGCGGCCCATGTTGCCGAGGCCGGCCACGAGCACGCTCAAGGGTTTGTCGTTCATTTTACCGCTCCGGATGTGATCCCGCGGATGAGCTGGCGGGAGAAGATCATGTAGAGGACGAGGACGGGGAAGATGGCGAGCGAGAGCGCCGAGAGAACCGCGTTCCAGTCGGTGACGAATTGTCCGATGAAGATCTGGCTGCCGAGTGTTACCGTCTTGGTGGCTTCGGCGGGCGCGAGGATGAGCGGGAACCAGAGATCGTTCCAGATCGGGATCATGGTGAAGACCGCGACCGTCGCCATGGCGGGACGCACCAGCGGCAGCACGAGGCGGAAGAAGATCGCATATTCCGAGAGACCGTCGATGCGGCCCGCATTCTTGAGGTCGTCGGAGACGGTGCGCATGAACTCCGAGAGGATAAAGACCGCGAGCGGCAGGCCTTGCGCCGTATAGACGAGCACCAGCGCGGTCCGTGTATTGACGAGCCCGGTCGCCACCATGCCCTGCAGGATCGCGACCGTGCCGAGGCGGATCGGGATCATGATGCCGAGCGAGAGATAGAGCCCCATCAGCGTATTGCCCTTGAAGCGGTATTCCGAGAGCGCAAAGGCTGCCATAGCGCCGAACAGCAGCACGAGGGCGATGGAGAGCACCGTTACAGTCAGCGAATTGCCGAAATAGCCGATGAAGTTGCCCTGCTTCAGCACGGTCTCGTAGCCGATCATCGAGAAGCTTTCCGGCCCCGGCAGCTGCAGGGGGGAGCGGAAGATGGCGTTGCGGCTCTTGAAGGAGTTCACGATGGTGAGGAACACCGGGAAGAGCGCGATGATGGTATAGGCGATCAGCGCGAAATGGATGGCGCCGGTTCGGATCGGCGAGGTGCGGGCCTTGTTCGACATGCGGTTCCCCTCCCCGCTCAGAACTGGTAGCGGCGGATGCGCCGCTGGATGATAAAGAGATAGAGCGAGACGCCGGCGAGGATGATCAGGAACATCACGGTCGCGATGGTGGCACCCATGGACCGGTCGCCGAGCTGCAGCTGGAAACCGAAGAAGGTGCGGTAGAGCAGCGTTCCAAGGATGTCCGTCGAGCCATCGGGCCCGGCAAGCGCGCCCTGCACGGTGTAGACGAGGTCGAAGGCGTTGAAATTGCCGACGAAGGTGAGGATCGAGATGATGCCGATCGCGGGCAGGATGAGCGGCAGCTTGATCTTCCAGAACTGCGACCAGCCGGTGATACCGTCGCATTCGGCGGCCTCGATCACCTCTTCAGGGATGTTGAGAAGGGCCGCATAGATCAGCATCATCGGGATGCCGACATATTGCCAGACCGAGATCAGCGAGACGGCGATGAGCGCGGTGCCCGGCAGGCCGAGCCAGGGCGCAAAGAAGGTTTTCATGCCGACGAGGCTCATCAGCCAGGGCGCCACGCCCCAGATCGGCGAAAGGATGAGCTTCCAGATGAAGCCGACGATCACGAAGGAAAGAAGAGTCGGCAGGAAGATCGCGGTGCGGTAGAAGGCGGCAAAGCGCAGCTTCGGGATCGACAGCATGGCGGCGAGCGCGATGCCGATCGGATTCTGCACCAGCATGTGGATGACGAAGAAGATCAGGTTGTTCCTGAAGGCGTTCCAGAAGCTCGCGGCCCAACGCTCGTCGCCGAACAGGACCTTGAAGTTCGCAAGCCCCACGAAGGCCGGCTGACCGTCCACCGTATTGAAGAGAGAGAGCCACAGCGTCTGGAAGAGCGGCAGGATCATGACCGCCGTGTAGACGATCAGCGCCGGCAGCAGGAACACCAGGATGTGCCAGCGCACGGGCCGCTTGATCGGGGCAGCATGGCCGCCATCGTCCTCGAGTGTCATCCGTAATCCCCCAGAATTTTTGAAACGTCGCCCATGCTTCTGCGGCATGGCGTTTCGAGGTTCCTCTCACCTTTTACGGCGAGGGGCCAGGGGTGGGGGTAAAGACATGTACCCCGCCAGAGGCTTGCATGACCTTATGTGTCGGCCTTCGGCCGGCCCCCCACCCCTAACCCCTCCCCACAGGGGGAGGGGAAAGAAAGTCGTATCCGGGCCGGCCCCATGAGAAGACCGGCCCGAAACCGTGAGGCGCTTACTTCGCCGGCTTGTACCAGCTGTCGAGGCCCTTCTGGAGCTTTTCGGCAGCGGCTTCCGGGGTGTCGGTGCCGTTGATGACGTTGGCCGATTCCGTCCAGGTCTCGTTTTCGAGGTTCGGCGTGCCG
>CAMFHT010000243.1 GCA_945952245.1 uncultured Rhizobium sp.
TCGATGGCGGGCATGACGAGCCGCTGACGCCCGAGGAGATCGTCTCGAAGGGCCTTCTCACCCAGGCGCAGTGGGACACGCTCTCGCGCTATGCGCTGGCCCTCTTCGCCCGCGGCCAGGAGCTCGCGGCAAAGAACGGCCTGATCCTCGTCGATACCAAGTACGAGTTCGGCACGGACGAGAAGGGCGAGATCATCCTTGCCGACGAGATCCACACGCCGGATTCGAGCCGTTACTGGATCGCCTCCAGCTATCAAGACGCCTTCGAGGCCGGCAAGCGGCCGGAAAGCTTCGACAAGGATTTCGTCCGTGCCTGGGTGGCCGAGCGCTGCGATCCCTATCATGACGACATTCCCGAAATCCCCGAAAGCCTGATCGAGGAAACCTCGCGCGTCTATATCCGCGCCTATGAGGCGATCACCGGCGAAACCTTCGTGCCCGACGACAATGGCGCCACTCCGCTGGAGCGCGTCCGCCGCAATCTCGCAAGCTATTTCCCGGGGTGACGGCTTGACTTACTGCGCCGCGGTCTTTGCCGCATCACCCTCTGCCAGCAGCAGGTCGTGCACTTCCGTTTCGGGCGTGTAGCCCGAGACGAGCTGCTTGAGGAGCTGGCGTGCGGCCTCCACGTCGTGATTGGCGAAGAGGCCCTGCAGCCGCTTCAGGGCCACTTCGAGCTCGGCCCAGGGCAGGAAGTCCTCATGCGCCTTCAGGATGCGCGGATGGTCGGTCGGCAGCGGGTTGTCGCCGATCAGCAGTTCCTCGTAAAGTTTCTCGCCGGGCCTGAGACCGGTGATCGCGATCTCGATATCGCCTTCCGGATTGGCCTCGTCGCGCACCTGCAGGCCGGAGAGTTCGATGATGCGACGGGCGAGATCCTGGATGCGCACGGGCTCGCCCATGTCGAGAAGGAAGACGTCGCCGCCCTTCGACATCGCGCCTGCCTGGATGACGAGCTGCGAGGCTTCGGGGATCGTCATGAAATAGCGGGTGACATCGGGATGGGTCAGCGTGATCGGTCCGCCGTCGCGCAGCTGCTGGCGGAAGAGCGGCACGACGGAGCCCGAGGAGCCCAGCACGTTGCCGAACCGGACCATGCAGAAATTCGTCGGCTTCTCGGGACAGGTTTCGTCGGCCAGCGCCTGCAGCACCATTTCGGCAAGCCGCTTCGAGGCGCCCATGACGTTGGTCGGACGAACGGCCTTGTCCGTACTGATGAGCACGAAATCCGAAACGCCGAAGTCACGGGCGGCGCGGGCCGTGATCATGGTGCCGATGACGTTGTTGTTGAGACCTTCGGACGGGTTCATCTCGACGAGCGGCACATGCTTGTAGGCGGCGGCGTGGTAGAGCGTGTCGGGCCGCATGGTGCCGATGATCTCGCGCATGCGCGCCTCGTCGCGGACGGACGCGATCAGCGGCACGATGCGGATCTGCGCCGCCTGCAGCTCGCGGTGCAGCGCGTAGAGCGCATATTCGCTCTGCTCCACCAGGATCAGGCTCGACGGTCCGTGACGGACGATCTGGCGGCAGAGCTCGCTGCCGATCGATCCGCCGGCGCCGGTGACCATCACCGTCTTGCCGCGGATGTTCTTGCCCATCAGGTCCGGCCGCGGCGCAATGGTGTCGCGGCCGAGGATGTCCTCGATGTCGAGTTCCTTGATGTCGGTGACGGTGAGCCGCCCCTGGGCGATGTCGTCGAGGGCCGGCAGGGTGCGCACGGTGATGCGCAGCCGGCGCATGCTTTCCAGGATCTCGTTGCGCCGCTGGCGGGATGCCGAGGGAATGGCGAGCAACACTTCCTTGACATTGTGGTCGCTGACCAGCGTCGGCACGGCATCCGGATTGAAGATTGGCCGCCCGCGCAGGATCGAGCCGTGAAGACGCGGATCGTCGTCGAGGAAGCCGGCAACGCGAAGGTTCGGGCTGTTCTCCAGCGCCGAGGCGACCTGCCGGCCTGCCGTACCGGCACCGTAGATCAGCACCTGCACGCGGGAATTCCGCTCCAGCACCGTGCGGTACTCGCTCGACAGGAAATAGCGGGCGCCGATGCGGGATAGGGCGATCAGGATCAGAAGCAGCAGCGGCTGCAGGATGCCGACTGTCCGCGGCACGCCGGGCACGCTGACGATGGTGAAGGCCGCCATGAAGCCGAGGCCGTAGATGCTGACCGCCTTCAGGATCGCCATGAAGGCGGAAACGCCGGCATAGCGGAAGATGGCGCGGTAGAGGCCGAAGGTGATGAAGATCGGCAGCGCCAGCATCAGCGAGACGCCGACCGGCAGCCAGTCCTCGCCATGCAGTTCCACCCAGCCGTCAAGGCGCAGGCAATAGGCGAGCCAGACGGTGAGCACGCACAACCCCGCATCCACGGCCATCGCGATCACGCGTTTGTAGACCCTCGGAATCGAGAGCACCGTGCCGATGATACGCGTGACGATCATGTCTGCCTTGCCGCCTTCAGGAAACCGAAGCTGCTCATGGATTACTCTTTACACGTCCCTTTGGAAAGCCTTACCCCGCGACACAGGGTAGTTTACCCCCTGCGACCGCAGAAAATCCTTCACATGTGAATAATTAACATGTGAACTATATTGACAGGCTCTCCATCTGTTGCGAGTGTGGCGATACGCCGGGAACAAGAACAACAAGATGACGTGGAACCCCGGCAAAACTGAGGAGGGATATCCATGACGAACCTGTCATCGGAAGCGGGTGCGAACCAGCTTCGCAAGAATAGCCTCGGCGTCGGGGCGGTTACATTCCTGGTCATTTCGGCGGCAGCACCCCTGACGGCGGTTGCCGGCGGGGTGCCGATCAGCATGCTGCTCGGCAACGGGGCGGGCATTGCCGGCTCGTTCGCCATCGTCACGCTGGTGCTGCTGCTCTTTGCCGTCGGCTATGTGGCCATGGCCCGGCACGTGAAGAATGCAGGCGCCTTCTATGCCTATACCGCCCGCGGGCTCGGCGGCCATCTCGGCGGCTCGGCAGCACTCATCGCCATCCTGAGCTACAATGCCATGCAGGTGGGCGTGCTGGGCCTTCTCGGTGCGGCATCAGCTGGCACGTTCAACCCGCTGATCGGGCTCGACGTGCCGTGGTGGGGCTGGTCGCTGGCGGCCATCGCCATCGTCGCCGTGCTCGGCTACCGGCAGGTGGATCTGTCGGCCCGCATCCTCATGGTGCTGGTGCTCCTCGAATACGTGATCGTGCTGATCATCGACGGCGGCATCTTCTCCGCCGGCGGCGATGCCGGCCTCTCCATGGCGCCGTTCAGCCTCGACCAGATCCTGAGCGGATCGCCTGCCGTCGGCATTCTCTTCTGCTTTGCGGCCTTCATCGGCTTCGAAGCGACGACCATCTATTCGGAAGAGGCGCGCGAGCCGGAAAAGACCGTCCCGCGGGCGACCTATTTCTCAGTGGTGCTGATCGGCGTCTTCTACATGCTGACGGCCTGGCTGATGGCGAATGGCGCAGGCGTCGACAAGCTCGTGCCGACGCTGCAGGGCCTGAAGGACCCGACCACCTTCCTGTTCGACCTTGCAGGCCGCTATGTCGGCGGCCCGGTGCCGACGATCATGGGCTTCCTGTTCGTGTCCAGCCTGTTCGCCTCGGTGCTTGCCTTCCACAACGGCGTTGCCCGCTACAAGTACGTGGCCGGTCGCGAAGGCATCCTGCCGGATGGCGTCGGCGTCACCCATGCCCGGTTCCAGAGCCCGCATGTCGGCTCGATGATCCAGACCGTCATCGCCGTTGCCATCATTGCGCTCTTCGCATGGCTCAAGCTCGATCCGGTGCTGGCGCTCTTCACCTGGATGACGCAGCTCGGCACGCTCGGCATCCTCGGACTGATGGCCATGACTTCGTTTGCCGTCATCGGCTTCTTCGTCCGCAACGGCGCGATGGGCGAAAATGCCGTTGTCACGAAGGTTCTGCCGGCGATCACCGGCATCATCCTCGTCTATCTCTTCGTGACGATCTTCTACAAGTTCGGCGATCTCACGGGTGCAGCCGGCTCGCTGGGCGTCATCCTGCCCTCGCTGGTCCTGGTTGCCGCCGTCGTCGGCTTCTTCCTCTCCTCGCGGCTTGCCTCTCGCGACCGGCCGCGCTTCGAGCGGATGGGCTCGGGCGCCTTCAACTGATGCGATCCTGACAAAATAAACCCGGCCTGCAGCGATGCAGGCCGGGTTTCGTATATTTTCAAACCCGATAAAAATACATATGCTGTCCTCATGGGCAATCAGACAGACATGATCGTGGACCACATCGTCCGCTCCATCGAAGACGGCCGGCTTAATCCGGGCGATGTCATCGAGGAGAAGACGTTGGTTTCAGAGTTCAGGGTGTCGCGCACGCCGGTGCGCGAGGCGCTCCTGCAGCTCGATGCCGTCGGCATCCTGAAGCGCAAGGCACGTGGCGGGGCAGAAGTCTTCCGCCCGACGCTGGAGGAGTTCCTGGCAATCCTCGAAGTTCACGGCAAGCTCGAAGGCCATGCCGCAGCCCTTGCCGCGCGGCGGCTTTCCAAGGGCGATGCAGACGCGCTGGAAAAGGCCTGCGCCGCCTGCGACGCCCATGCGGAACGCTTCGGCGACGGCGAGCCCGATGCCTATTACCAGTGCAACCTCCGCTTCCATGCCGCGATCGCCGAGGCCGCGCACAATACGGTGCTCTACGACCTCATCCGCAACAATGCCCGCAAGCTGCTTGCCTATTACCGCGCCCGCTACCGCTACAAGGGCAGCATCGGCAAGTCCGCCCTGGAACACCGCGCCATCGCCGCCCTCATCCTCGACCGGGATTCGGAGGCCGCCGAAAAGCTCATGGTCAATCACGTCACCTTCGACAGCGTGACGGCCATGGATCTGCTGGCGGTGCTGTACAAGCCCTGAGGCGAATGGGACGGGGGGATGAAGTCACCTCTTCCCCCATTCCAGGAAATTCACGATCCACTGACCGAAGAGCGGTCCTTCTGCCTCGTGCGCTAGCGTCTCGCGGGCCTTTGCGATGGTGGCGTCGTCCAGCTTGCCTTCGAGCGAATCGATGAGGCCGTGGATGAAGGCCGGGGTCATTTCCGGGTGATATTCGGTGGTGAAGACATGGCCACCGATGCGGAAGGAGCCGATGGGGCAGAAGGCATCGCCGCCCAGCAGTTCAGCGCCTTCCGGCAGGCGGGTCACCTGTTCCTGGTGGGCGGAATAGAGGCGGACGGAACGCTGTTGCGGCTGCATCCAGGGTGCAGTGGCGCTGAACTCGGTCACCGACGTGCCGAGCCCCCAGCCGCCTTCGGCCTTCTTCACCTCGCCGCCCAGCGCCAGCGCAATCGCCTGATGGCCGAAGCAGGCGCCGAACATCGGAATGCGCAGCCGGTCTGCAAGGCGGATGAAGTCGAGGAGGTTCAGGATCCAGGGATCGTTCCCCTGCACCGAGGCCGGGCTGCCGGAGATGACATAGCCGTCATAGTCGTACGGGTGGTCCGGAAACACGTCGTCCTTCACCGGAATGGTGGTGAAGTGCCAGTCCGGCCGGAAGGGCTGCAAGAGCCCGGTGAAGCGCACGCCGTCATGCGGAAAGCCCTTGGCGAAATCCGATGTGTCGTTGCTGGTCAGGAGAATGCCGATGGAGAGGGTCATGCTCATTCCTTTCTGCATGCAGGCCTGCCAGCTTTTGTGTGCAAAGGCCACTTGTAAATATATTTAACATGTGTTCTATTTTTTCCGAAAGGTCAAGCGGAGGAGGAACCACATGACCGTCTGGACGCCTGAGGATGACGGCCACGCCGATCTTTCCAGCCATGATGTCTTCACCAAGGGGCCGCCGCACAACACGTTTTCGCGGCTGCGCCGCGAAGACCCGCTCGCCTGGTGCGATTACCCGGGCGGCCAGGGTTTCTGGTCCGTCACCCGCCATGCCGACATCATGGAGCTGAACCGGGACAACAAGCTCCTGAGTTCCGCCCGCGGCATCCGCATGGAAGACCAGACCTACGAGGAATATCTGGCCCGCCGCACCTTCCAGGAAACCGATCCGCCCGAGCATACCCGGGTGCGCACGCTGGTCGCAAAGGCCTTTTCCAAGCCCGTCGTCGCGCTCTTCGAGGACCAGATCCGCCGCCTCTGCGACGAGATCCTCGACCAGGCCTTCGAGAACAGGGAGATCGACGCCGTGAAGACGATCGCCCGGCAATTGCCCATGCGCATGCTCGGCCAGATCATCGGCACGCCGGACGAGGATCTCGACTGGCTGGTGGAAAAGGGCGACGCGCTGATCGCCAATACCGAT
>CAMFHT010000244.1 GCA_945952245.1 uncultured Rhizobium sp.
CGGCACCGGCTACTTCTACATCCCGGGCACCGAAACCTGCCTCAAGATCGGCGGCTACGTTCGTTTCGACGTTGCTGGCGGCGAACTCTTTGCTGACGCAGGCCGCAACGACGACGGCACCTTCAGCGACACCTGGAACACCAAGTCGCGTCTGTCGCTGGTTATCGACACCGCTTCCGACACCGAATACGGTGCTCTGAAGACCCACGTTGAAACCCGCTTCAACTGGTACAACGAAGGCAACACGGTTGACGGTCGCAACGGCGGTTCGGACAACTCCCTGAACTTCGCCTACATTGACCTCGCTGGCTTCCGCGTCGGTAAGACCGAAACCGCCTTCTACACCTTCGTAGATTACGCCGGTAACGTCATCAATGACGACCTGATCTCCGGCGGTGTCTACGATGCCAACGTCATCCAGTACAACTTCGACAACGGTTCCGGCGTCAAGGCCGTGATCTCGCTCGAAGACACCTCTGATGCTGACGCCCGTGCATTTGGTTCCAACCGTGGCGAACGCGGCTACGTCCCGAACATCGTCGGCGGTGTTGGCTATTCGGCTGGCAACTTCGGCCTCCGTCTCGTCGGCGGTTACGACGCTGCTGTTGAAGAGGGCGCGATCAAGCTCCGTGCAGACGCTTCCTTCGATGCCTTCTCGGTCTTCGCAATGGCTGGCTGGAACACCGACGGCGACCGTCAGAACGTATACGCCACCTGGGGCGGCGACTGGGCTGTATGGCTCGGCGCAACCGCAAAGGTTTCCGACCGCGTAGCGATCAACGGCCAGGTTTCCTTCGACGACAGCGATGCACTCGCTGCTGTAGTCGACGCCAACTTCACCGTTGCTCCGGGCTTCGTCGTAACGCCGGAAGTCGTATACTACGACAACGGCCGTCCGGATGGCGACTCCTGGGGTGGTATCGTTCGCTTCCAGCGTTCGTTCTAATCCCTGCTCCGCAGAGATTTAAGGGAAAGCCCGGCCTCGGCCGGGCTTTTTCTGTTTATTGCCTTTTTTGTTTTTCCGAAGCCCGGCCCTCTGCGCCGGGTTTTTACGTTTGCGATTTTCCTCCGGTCAGTCTGCGGCTGACCGGCAATCCTGAATATACAACCTAAAAATGTTATAATGCGTATCAATCCCGGCGTACCCCAATTCGGTAGGACAAATCTGCCTAAATCGGAGGTTGCTGGATATGTAGTAAGTTCTTGTAATTATTATTTATAAGTGTGTTTTGCGCGTAACGATAAAAATCAATGTAGTCTAAAAAACAAGACTCTAAATCAATTTCGAATTGCGGGACTCGGTGGGCTTTGGTTTCTTGCCGTTCAGAAGCAGTGCGTTTGCGCGGTCTTCTGAAACCTAACCAGGCCCGCCGCGGGGACACCATGAGGTGAAGCGGCGATGCCTTCTGAACGTGACTGGAGGTCATCATGAACATCAAGAGCCTTCTCCTCGGCTCCGCTGCAGCTCTCGCTGTGGTATCCGGCGCACAGGCCGCAGACGCAATCGTAGCCGCAGAGCCGGAACCGGCCGAATATGTGAAGGTCTGCGACGCATTCGGTTCGGGCTACTTCTACATCCCGGGCACCGAAACCTGCCTCAAGATCGGCGGCCGTGTCCGCATCCAGCAGGCCATCGGCAAGAACGTAGATTACGCTCCGGTAACGAAGGGTAAGATCTCGGTATCTGCGAAGTCCGACTCCGAACTCGGCGCGATCGAAGGTTATGTCGAAGCACAGGGCGTCATCGGCACGCACGACGGAGCCATGGAGCTTGGGGACGTCTATATCGCCGTCGGCGGTTTCAAGGCCGGTTCCTACGGCGGCCTCTGGGACAATAGCGTTGGCGAAAATCCGTCCTTCGGCGACGTCCCGGGCTCCTTCAAGCTCCAGTACAGTGGCTCGGCCGATGCTGCGACCTTCGGCGTTCAGGTGGACGAGCTCGCTGCGGGCGAGATCGGCATCGTCGGTCAGGTCGGCGCAACCCTTGGCGGCCTTACGATCAATGCATACGTCGCTTACGACGCCCAGAACCAGGTTGCTGACGGCAAGGTTATCGGTTCCGCTGAACTTGGCCCCGGCACCCTTACGGTGGGTGGCGCATGGTTCGGCAACTCCGACAGCGGAGACAACGCCTACGACGTGAACGGCCGCAGCTGGACCCTCGCAACCGCCTACGCGATCAAGGCTTCGGACAAAGTCTCGATCGCGCCCGACTTCGAATACTTCCGTCGCGACGACGACACCAATGGCTGGACCATGGGTGCTCTGACCACCTACACGATCGCTCCGGGCCTTGCTGCCAAGCTCAACCTTACCTACAACGACAACAAGGACGTCGGCGGCTGGGTTCGCTTCGAACGTACGTTCTAATCTCTGCCCCAGCAGAGAAACGGAAAGCCCGGCTTCGCGCCGGGCTTTTTGCATTGCACTTCGCTGAAATCCTGTCTCCCGGCGGGGTGATCAGTTCCCAGCAAGGAACTGATTGATCATGGCAGGCAGTTCCCCCACATGCAGCAGTGGAGCATGGCCCTGTCCGTCCGCGTGGATAATGTCGAGCCGCGGATGCCGCTGCCGCATGGCTTCCAGCGTCTCCTTGCTCAGCAGTTTCGAATGCTCGCCCCGGATGACGAGCATGCACTTTTCCTTCAGCAGGTCGAAAAGCGGCCAGAGGTCGGGGAGGGAAGCGGAAAGATCCATCGCCTTCACCGCTGCGGCGATGGCCGGGTCGAAATCCGGCAGCAGCAGTGCCGCACTCTCGTCATCTGGCGTGGATGTGTCCGCCGGGCGATAGAGACAATCCACCATCTCTTCCCAATCCTCGGGAGCAAGTGCCGGAAAAGCATCTCCATGCACGATCTTCAATCCCGCAAGGATCTCCCGGCGCGGCCTCGGCCTGGGTGCCGGGTCGAGATAGGCCTGGATATGCCGCATGCCATCGAGGCCGATCACGGGGCCGATATCGTTGAAGACGAGCGAACCGAGCCGCTCGGGCGCCATGCTGGCAAGGACCTGCAGGATGAGGCCGCCGCGGGACGTGCCGATGAAATCCGCCTGTGCAATACCGAACGCATCCATGACCGCCAGTACGTCTCCGGCTTCCACCGGGACAGTATAGCGGGACGGGTCGGGATCGCGGTCGGACGAGCCGCGACCTCGCGAATCGATGGCAAGGATCAGCCGCGTACCGCTGCTCAGCTCCATCAGCCTTTCATTCAGGGCGTGGAAATCGCGGGCATTGCGCGTCAACCCCGGCAGGCAGATCAGCGGCCGCCCGTGAAATGCGTCGGATTTGCCATAAATGCGGACGGCAAGCTTGAGGCCGTCCGGCACGGCGATGAATTCTGTCGCATACACCGCGCAACCCCTTCCGCTGGTTCAGCCTTTTCGACACCACGTTGGTGGCGGGCGCCGTTCAATCCGCAGAGGCCGTGCGGTTTGCGCCGTGGCGACCGTAGCGGAGATCCTCGACGATGTTGGCGGACTGGCCGAGGCGGCTCTTGTAGACCTCGTAATTCTCCATCACCCGCTGCACGTAATTGCGCGTCTCGGTGAAGGGAATGCGTTCGATCCAGTCGACCACCTCTTCGATCGGCCTGCCGCGTGGATCGCCATAGCGACCGATCCATTCGGAAACCCGCTTCGGCCCGGCATTATAAGCCACGAAGGTCATGATGTAGGAGCCGTCGAAATTGTCGATCTGCTCGCCGAGATAGTGCGCGCCGAGCGTGGCATTATAGCCGGCATCGGAGGTCAGGCGGTCGCTCGAATAGGCGATGCCGTTGCGCTTGGCGACCGTCTTTGCCGTGCCCGGCAGGAGCTGCAGCAGGCCGCGGGCATTGGCGGCGGAAACCGCGCTCGGGTTGAATGCGCTTTCCTGGCGGGCAATCGCATAGGCGAGCGCCTTGCCGGAGCCGGAAATGTTGGCGCTCGACGGGATGACGCCGACAGGGAAGGCCAGAGCCGCGACGTCCACGCCGCGCCCATAGGCCGTCTTGCCGATGTTGAGCGAAAGCTGGTGATTGCCGGTCTTCTCCGCACGGGCAGCGAGAAGGGCGAGTTCGCCCGGGCTGTTCAGCGATTCGGCAAGCGCCATGTAGAGCTTCGCTGCACGCCGGCCATGACCCGCGGATTCCAGCCTTGCAATTGCCTGCACCGCCTCGCGCGAGAAGAAACGCTGGCGGTCGTCGGCATCGGGGGAGGGGTAGGACACGTTCAGCGTCTTGCGCGAAAGCTTTGCCGCGGCCAGCTGGCCGTAGAAGGTGGCGGGCATGGCCGCCGCTCGGGCATAGTATTCACCGGCACTGCCATTGCCCGCCATTTCGGCAGCACGGCCCATCCAGTACCAGGCACGGGAGACGGAAAGCGGACGGTTCGACGCCTTGAGAATCGCGCGAAAGTGCTTTGTTGCCGTCTCGGCATCCTTCAGGCGCAGCGCGTACCAGCCGGCGTGAAAGTTTGCCTCGACCTTGTCGGCGGATTCATCGGCTGCATGGCTTGCGGCCACGCGATAGGCGGCCTTCACCTTGCCGTCGTCCATCAGGCCGCGGCTGACGATGCGCTGCTCGTTCCACCATTCGCCGGGATCGACCAGGCTTGCCCGGTCGCGCGGCATTTGTTCCAGAAGCTTCGCGGCCGTATCCCAGTTCTCCTGGCGGCGGTTATATTGAATGCGGGCGAAAAGGTAGGAGGGATCGCTCCGCCACTTGCCGTCCACCGCCTTCAGCGCCGCAGCAGCTGCGGAAGACTTGGCATGAACGGCGGCCCAGGCCTTGTAGAGGCTTTGCGCCTCGCCGAGCGTGCCGAAGCGCTTGGCCTGCGCCACGCGGTCATGGTGCATGAGGAGATCCATGCGCGCCTTGTGGTCGGCTGGCGTCAGAAGGCGGGAAACCTGCTTCAGCGCGCGGTCTTCCAGCGCCTTGTCGAATACCATGGTGCGCCAGGCCTTGCGCAGGATCTTTGCGCCGCGCGTGGCATTGCCGGTCTCGGCAAGCGCGTTCGCCAGCAGAACGGAACCTTCCGGTGTCTCCGGCATTGTTTCGCCAAAGGCGGCGATGACGCTGCCGGCGGACGGGTTCTCGCGGAAGAGGGCCTTTTCCGACAGGGGACGCAGGCGCTCGAGCCCCGGCCAGCCAGTCAGTTCCTGCTGCGCCTCGGCGATCTCGGAGGAGGGCACGCCCGTCGCACCCGAAACGGCGATCGCCCAGGTGAGGATATGTCGGTCCAGGCTTCCCTTGCGCAGCCGGTCGCGCGCGGAAAGGGCGGCGGAGACGTTGTCGTCGCTCAGCGCGTCAAGGCCGGCCTTTAAAAGCGGGCTTGCCTGCGTGCCGGCGGAGGCGCGGGGAATGGCGCCGGTGATTTCATGCGATGGCGGCAGATCGGGCGATTTTGCCGGACGCGCCAGCGTGCCCGCAAAGGCGGCATCGAAAGCCATGAGGCCAAGAAGACTAAAGGATACAAGCTTTTTCATCGGTCAGGCTCGCGAGCAGTCCTCTACAGATGTAGAGACATGGTGAGTTCTTCAAGTTTCCGACAGCCACTTCCCCAATCATGGTGCCGCATTTCGACGGAAACAAGAAGGCCTGCGCTGTCTCGTTCCGTTTTCCTGCAGCATACGCCGCAGATCTGCGTGGGCCGATGCCTTTCCGGCCGATCAAGCGGAGCCATGGAAAGGGTACGACAGCCTGCAGTGTGCCGCCGGAATGCTTAACGGGAGATTACCGTTACCAAAGGTTTTCGAACGATCTGCGCTCGGCACGGCATCCTGTCCAAACCCCTGAATTTCCCCCGTTCTCCCATGCTTCTTTGCTTGTTTAAGCCCTTTTCCGCCATTATGGTGCGCGGGATTTGAAACGGGAATGCGGCCTGGCCCAAGCGGTTCGGGCCATCTGGGAGTCTTACATGTTCAAGGGATCGATCCCCGCACTGGTTACCCCTTTCACCGAAGCGGGCGCCGTCGATGAAAAAGCCTTCGCCGCCCATGTGGATTGGGTGATCGCGGAGGGCAGCCATGGTGTCGTTCCGGTCGGCACCACGGGGGAATCGCCGACGCTTTCCCATGCCGAGCACAAGCGGGTGGTCGAGCTCTGCATTGAAGTGGCGGCGAAGCGCGTGCCCGTGATCGCCGGTGCCGGCTCCAACAACACCCGCGAAGCGATCGAGCTTGCCCAGCATGCGGAAAAGGTCGGCGCGGATGCGATCCTCGTCGTAACGCCCTACTATAACAAGCCGCCGCAGAAGGGCCT
>CAMFHT010000245.1 GCA_945952245.1 uncultured Rhizobium sp.
CTGAACAGTTGACAGAGAGCGAGCGGTAGGCGACCCGCTGATCTCCCCCCCTTGTGGGGGAGATGCCCGGCAGGGCAGAGGGGGGTACTGGTTCGGCAAAGCAAGACACACCCCTACCCCCGCCGAAACAAACTCTCCGGCGCAATCGTCAGCGCCTTGAACAACACCGTCACGGGATGGCCGGCCTCGAGCCCCAGATTGCGGGCCGAGAGGCGGGTGATGCGGGCGGTGATCGCCGTTCCCGCGCAATCGACCGTCACCTCGGTGGAGCTGCCGAGGTCGCGGCAGGCGGTGACGTGGCCGGCGAGGCGGTTGAGGGTGGAGAGATGGCCGACTTCCCCGGTTGCCAATGCCACCTCGTGCGCCGGAATCATGACGCGGAGCGCGGACCCCACCGGAAGATCCACGGCGCGGAGATAGAGAAGGCCTGCATCCGAGCGGGCAAGCGTCAGATCGTCCTCAATGAGGTGCTCCACCACCGTCGCCGGCAGGAAGCTTCCGAGGGGGAAACCCGAGCCGGGCAATGCGTCTCGGCCGGCGGCATAGTCCGGCGAGCGTCCGGTGATGCGGCCGCGGTCGAGGCTGATGACGCGGGTCGCGAGGCGGGCGATCTCATCGACAGAGTGGCTTACATAGAGGATGGGTATGCCCTCCACGTCGCGGATGCGTTCGAGGTCGGACAGGATCTCGGCCTTAAGCCCCTCGTCGAGCGCAGACAGCGGCTCGTCCATCAGGAGCAGGCGGGGCTTCGCCATCAGCGCCCGCCCCAGCGCCACCCGCTGCTTCTCGCCGCCGGAGAGCGCCTGCGGCATGCGGTCGAGCAGCGGCGCGATGCGCAGGAGATCGGCGATCCGGGCGAGTTCCGCGCCGCGGTTCTCGCGCGCCCTGCCGTGGAAGCGGGTGGGATAGAGAAGGTTGTCGCGCACGCGCAAGTGGGGGAAGAGCCGCGGCTCCTGGAAGACGGTACCGAGCCCGCGCCGGTGCGGCGGCACGAAAAGGCCGGCCTCGCTGTCAGACCAGACCTCACCCCCGAAGCGGATGCGGCCCTCGGCCGGCCGGATCAGCCCCGCCACCATCTGGATCAGCGTCGTCTTGCCGGAACCGGACGGGCCGAACAGCGCCGTCAGCCCCTCTCCCGTCGAGAAATCGGCCTCCAGAGAAAAGGGGCCGGCGCTGTGACGGACCGCGACATCCAGCATCACGCCGCCGTCCTTCGCGCGGTCATGCGGCGGGAGAGAAGCTCGGAGCCGGCGAGTGCCGCAAGAGAAATCACGATCGAGACCAGCGTCAGTCTCAGCGCCGGGCCATCGCCCTCCGGTGTCTGGGTATAGGTGTAGATGAGGGCGGCGAGCGTCTGGGTTTCGCCGGGAATGTTGGAGACGAAGGTGATCGTCGCCCCGAATTCGCCGAGCGCCTTGGCAAAGGCGAGGATTGCGCCGGCGACCAGCCCGGGCATGGTGAGCGGCAGCGTGACCGTGAGGAAGACGCGAAACGGCGAGGCGCCGAGCGTCGAGGCCGCCGCCTCCAGCCGACGGTCGACGGCTTCGAGCGAGAGGCGGATCGCCCGCACCATCAGCGGAAAGCCCATGACGCCCGCGGCAAGGGCCGCACCCGTCCAGCGGAAGGAGAAGACAAGACCGAGTTCCTGCTCCAGAAAGGAGCCAAAGAAACCCTTCCGCCCGAAGCTCAGCAGCAGCAGATAGCCCGTCACCACCGGCGGCAGGATGAGCGGCAGGTGCACGAGACCGTTGAGCAGCGTCTTGCCCCAGAACTCCCGCCTGACCAGCAGCCAGGCGACGAGAACGGCAAGCGGCGCCGAGAAGAGGACGGCAACCGCCGCCACCTTCAGGCTGAGTGCAAGGGCGATCCAATCCTCCGGCCGAAACTCCATTGCGCCCCGTTCTTACTGCGTTTTCATGAGGCTGAAGCCCGCCTCTTCGAAGAGAGCGGAAGCTTTCGGCGAGCCGAGGAAAGCGAGGAACGCCGCGGCATCCGCGCCCTTTCCTTGCCTGGTGAGGGCGGCAGGATAGACGATGGCGTCATGGCTGTCTTCGGGGAAAATGCCGATCTGCTTCACGCCTTTCTCCGCCTTCGCATCCGTTTCGTAGACCACGCCGAGCGGGGCCTCGCCGCGGGCGACGAGAACGAGGGCGGCGCGCACGTTTTCCGCTTCGGCAAGCTTGTCCTTGACGCCGTCCCAGAGCTTCAGGTGCTCGAGCGCCTGCTTCGCATAGATGCCGGCGGGAACGCTGGCGGTGAGGCCGATGGCAAGCCGCCCCTCGCCCAGCAGTGCCCGGAGATCCAGGCCTTGCTTGATATCGACGGCCTTGGCGTCCTTGCCGCCCACCAGCACCAGCCGGTTCCCGAGGAGATCGCGGCGGGAAGCCTCGTCGATCAGGCCGGCCTTGGAAAGGTAGTCCATCCACTTCTGGTCGGCGGAGATGAAGACGTCCGCCGGTGCGCCCTGCTCCACCTGCTTGGCGAGCGCCGAGGAAGCGGCGAAGGAGAACGTGGCTTCCTTGCCCGTCTCGGCCTTCCACGCGGCGCCGATCTTCGTCAGCACGTCCTTGAGGCTTGCCGCGGCAAAGACGGTGACCGGCTTGTCGGCGGCCTGCACGGACGGAGCCGGGCCGGTGACGGCGGCGGCGAGGAGCCCGAGAACAAGGGCGGCAGACTTCAGCAGTTTGAGCGACATGGATGACCTTCCTCCGGAATCGATATATCCAGACAGATATATCGACGGACAGAAAAGCACAAGCGGCCGAACCCTTCCGGGCCGGCCGCCTTGAGATCGTCTGAAGGAATTTAGCGGTTGAGGCGTAGCTGTGCCAGCGTTGCCAGCGTATTGGCGCTGATGCCGCTGCCGCTGTTGGAGAGCAGCGCCTGGGTCTGGGCCTCGTCGTTCTTCATGTCGTACATGATGGCGAAGCGCTCGACCATCTTCTTCACCTTGGCGGGATCCTTGAGGTCCGCAAGGTTGAGCTTGGTCTCCACCATGGCCTTCTGCTTGTCGATCTTCTGGCTCGAGAACTGGTCGGGCATCTGGTACATGGTCTTGAAGACCTCGAGCAGGGCGGTATCGCCGAGGATGTCGTAGGCCGAGGTGATCGTCTTTGCCTTGCGCTGGAAGTAGAGCGCGAGACGGACGCCCTGGTTCTCGTCGCCCTCGCGGGTTTCGAGCTCCTGCTGGTAATAGCCGTCTACGGTCTGCTGCAGATGACCGCGGTCCTGCACGCCGGTCAGGCCCGTTGCGCTCAGATTGCCCTTGCCATCGAAATTGAACGAGGAGACGATCTGCTTGTAGCGGCTGTCGGACTGCGTGTTCAGGAAGCTCTTCGGGTCTGACAGGTCCGACTTGAAGAGCTGCTTGAGGAAGTCATTGGTGACCGTGGACGGATCGATGCCAACGGCTGCAAGGTTGAAATCGAGGAGGCGGCGGTTGGCGAGCAGCTGGTCCACCGTCTTCAGCTTCGGCACTTCGGCCTGGTAATAGGTCGCCTCCGCATTGGCCTTGGTCTTGGCCGTATCGAGCTCCGGCGACTTCAGGAAGCGCGTCTTCTGGATGATGTAGTTCTTCGAGACCTCGGTGATGGTCGACTGGGTCTGCGCCAGCTTCGGCGCCGCTTTGTCGCCCTTGGCGTCGAAGTTGAATTCCTGCGCGAGCGCGATCAGGCGCTTGTCCTTCATGCGGTTGACAAAGCTCTGCGGGTCCGAGACGTCGCTGGTCAGCGCCTGGCGGAGCTGGTTCACGTTGAACTCGCCGCTCTGGATGCCGAAGGCAGCAAGCGTGATCTTCATCAACGTCGAGTTGTTGAGAAGGTCGTTGACCGTGTTCACGGCGCCGATATTGTTCTTGTAGGAGAGGATCAGCTTGTCGCGGGTCGCCTGGTCGGCATCGTCATAGCGGGAATTGTAGCCGCTCAGGAACTGGTTTTCCTGCGTCGCATTCTGCGCATTGCCGGCGGTCGTCGTGCCGTCTGCGTTGAAATTGAACAGCTTGGCGATCGCCGTATACTGGTCCTTCTTCGAGCCCGCCTTGTTCACATAGCTGTTCGGGTCGTTGAGGTCGCTGGTGACGATGTTCTCGAACGTGGCCTTGAGGAACAGCGGGTCGAGCTGAAGCGCCGTGCGGACGATTTCCCACATGCGGCTGTCGCCGGTGATCTCGCTGACATTGGTGAGCGACTTGATCTTGGTGTCGTAATAGAGCCGGTTGACTGCCGCCGCAGACGGCGTCTTGTGCGTCGGCACCGTCAGCACGTAATTGTCGGTGACCTTGGTGATGTCGGCCGCGGTCTGGGCGCCGCCGCTTGCCGCCGTGCCGTCGGCGTTGAAGTGGAAGGTCTTCGCCATGTCGATCCACACGGCCTTCTTGGCATTGAAGGCATCGATCTGCGTCTGCGTCGTCAGGTTGGCCGGCGGCTGCAGGGAATTGACATAGCTGTTCGGATCGTTGACGTCGCTCGTCAGGATCTGCTTGTAGTGGCTGTAGGAATAATAATCCGTATCCTGGCCGAAGCTCTTCAGCATGTAATTGCGCAGCCGCTCATTGCTGAGAAGCTGGTCGACGGTCTGCACGCTGCCGATCATCGCCTTGTAATAGCGGGTGTCGTCGGCGACCTGTTCGTCCTCGTTGAGGACGGACTGGTTGTAGAGGCCGATGAGGTCGTCCCGCTGCGCATCGCTCTGCGCCATCTTGGCGGTGCTGGCGGAGAAGTTGAAGGACAGCGCGAACTTGCGGTAGCGCTCGTCGGTCAGCTTGTTGGCAAAGCTGTTGTCATCCGTCAGGTCGCTTTCCAGCACCTTGCGCATGAAGGCCTTGGCATAGATCATGTCCTCCATGCCGTTCGCCTTCATGGCGTATTGATACAGCCGGTCGTTGGCCAGGAAATCCTTGACGCTGGTGATCTTGCCGATGTTCGCCTGGTAATAGGCCGTATCGCGCGCCACGATCTTGTCGCTCGCCACCTGCTTCAGGGACTTTGCAATGTCCTTCTGAACGAGATTGAGACTGACGAGGGTCATGCCCATGGGTTTAGGCCTCTGGTTCTGGTTACGGCGGCGGCAGTGTATTCCGGTTGTCTACGACAGGGCTTGCATGAAGCTTTCCGGTATTATGGTGACGGAATCTTAATATTTGGTGTGCCCGCAGGTTGCGGGACAGACGGGCTCCTGTTTCACAAAATGGAAACCCTGCCACGTTTGGTTTTGATAACCATCTGGAACTGCAAAGTTTTTTTAACCGCGATTTTTAAGCTCGGGAGAATGCGGCACCCCTATGTTGGCCCTATCAGAGGACGGAAAACGTCCCGGAGAAGACCGGAAACCGGCTCTCAGGTAAAACAAGGGAATGCCTATGACGAACCTGGTTATGAAGCCCCGTTGGGCAGGCGAGACACTGCGTCTCGACCCATCGCGGATCCCCCAGCAGCTCACGCTTGCCATGCAGGGTGCGGCTGGAGACGTTTCGATCACCATCGACAGCAGAGGCGCGGTCCTGCGCAAGATCCTGCCCGGCAGCGGGCTGCCGCTTTCCATCGCCCTTCCGGCACGCGCCTTCAAGGGTGTGGCCGCCCGGGCGATCGACCATGGCGATGGCGGCGTGACCGTCACGCTCGAACTCCACCACGACGACCCGGATCTCTGCATCCCGCTGCTCGTCGCCCATGACCTCTGCGATATCGCCGCCGACTGGCGCAGCTGGGCCGAGGCCTTCCGCATTCCCATGCTGATGGTGGAAGCCGATGGCGTCGCCCGTCCGCTGGAAGAGCATCTGGGCGAAGTGCGCACCCGCAAATCGCGCCCGCGCCGCCGCTATTCCTATTTCGCCGACCGCCGTCCGCGCTTCCTCGTCCGCCGCTCCACCGGCAACCTCGGCCTGATGATGAAGATCGACGGCCGCGAGATCATTGCCAGAAGTTGATTTGTCCCTTTTCTTCTGGCCGAGGAGCCAGCCCGACCGCCTCGGGCTGGCTCTTCTTCGTTTCAGGCGAGCGTGATCAGGGCATCGATGAACAGGCCGGCGAAGATGATCGCGCCGACGCGGCTGTTGAGCTTGAAGAGGGCGAGGCATTCCGCACCGTTGCGGATGTCGAGGGTGAGGATCTGCCAGCCGAACAGCACGGCGGCGATGGCAAGCCCGATGAAGGCGATGAAGCCGGCGCCTGAAAGCGCGAAGGCGATCACCATCAGCACCAGCGTTCCGCCGTAGAGGCCACCGAGCCAGGCGCGGGTATCCTC
>CAMFHT010000246.1 GCA_945952245.1 uncultured Rhizobium sp.
GCCGGGGCCGTTCGATCTGGGCCGCGTATATGACCGGCTGACATCCATCTGTCAACAAGCTCGCTCGCGAAAATTCCGGAAAAATTTCCGTTCCTTTTCAAAAGCCCCGGAAGCCGGGCCTTTCCGCGCGCCTCCTCCCGGACTATAAGGCCGCATGAGCAAGAAGCCCCCGGAAGACAAGTCCGCAAAGGACACCCATTACGCCAATCTCCGCCGCGCGCACCGCGATGCCCGCCGCGAGAAAGGCGAGATTCCCACCCCGGATTTCCGCGACCGCAAGCGCCGCAAGGAAGACTGGACGCCGCCGCCGCTCGCGCCCGAGCAGGTCTTCCTTTATGGCCTGCACACCGTGCGCGCCGCGATCGCCAATCCGGAGCGTCGCAACATCCGCCTCTCGGTGACGCAGAACGCGCTCGCCCGCCTGGATGTCGGTCCGGAAGACAAGCTGCCCTTCCCCGTCGACATCGTCTCGCCGCAGGAGATCGACAAACACCTCGGCCCCGACGCCATTCACCAGGGCGTGATGCTGGAAACCCGGCCGCTGCCCGTGCGGCGGCTGGAAGCCCTGAAGGACAGCCCTCTCCTCCTCGTCCTCGACCAGGTGACCGACCCGCACAATGTCGGCGCCATCATGCGCTCCGCCGTCGCCTTCGGCTGCGGCGCGGTCATCACCACGCAGCGCCACAGCCCGGCGGAATCCGGCGTGCTCGCCAAGTCTGCCTCCGGCGCGCTGGAGATGATTCCCTATATCCAGATCACCAATCTCGCCGATGCGCTGACCCAGCTGCACGCCCTCGGTTTCACCACCATCGGCCTCGATTCGGAAGGCCCCGAGCCGCTGGAGGGCACCTTCGCCGGCGACCGCATCGCGCTGGTGCTCGGCAACGAGGGCAAGGGGCTGAGGCAGAAGACCCGCGAAACCGTCAATGCCCTTGCCCGCCTGGACATGCCCGGCGAGATCAAGTCCCTCAACGTATCGAACGCCGCCGCGATCTCGCTCTATGCGGCGCGGCAGTATCTCAAGGGATGACTGGCTGGCCGCCGGATGGTTCGAGGCTCGTTGCACTCGCACCTCACCATGAGGAGGAGTGACTAGCACCCGCGGCACACTTCGAAGGCTGTACGCTGGGTGCCGCACACTCCAACGCCCTCATGCTGAGGTGCCGGAGCGAAGCGCAGGCCTCGAAGCATCGCGCACCCTTGCTCCAACGTCCTCATGCTGAGGTGCCGGAGCGCAAGCGGAGGCCTCGAAGCATCCTGAGCAAGGGCGCCAGGTTCACGCCTTCTTCAGGAACTCCGTCCGGAGCACGAGGCCCTTGATCTTGGCGTGGCGGCATTCGACTTCGGCGGGGTCGTCGGTCAGGTGGATGCCCTTTATCATGGTGCCGCGCTTCAGCGTTTCCGACGTGCCCTTGACCTTGAGGTCCTTGATCAGCGTGACATTGTCGCCCTCGGCGAGCAGGGTACCGTTCGAGTCGCGGACGTCCATGGAAATTGCTCCTGAGATGAGAAGGGAAAGCCGCGCCTAGAATGCGGCAGCGGACTTGTCCAGCACCCGTCGGTGATTTGAGGCAGCAGGCGCCGGAAAATCGGCATGGACTGAACAATCGTCAATTTTCCGGACATGGGGCGCGACGGCAACAGGCCTTGCCAACCGGTCATGCAAGGATTTGCCCATGTCGCTTTTGGTTCTGGAAATGCGCCCCTGCCCGGCTATGCTCACGGTCTTCAAGTGCCGCTGCGGAACGAGGATTCGCGGTGGCGATCTCTCCAGGAGCAGACCATGCAGCAGAACCGGACCATCAGGGGCGTTCTCTTCCTGTGCGCGGGCGTGCTCCTGTTTTCGATCCAGGATGCCATCGTGAAGGGCGTTTCCGGGTCCTATGCGCTGACGGAAGTGGTGACGATCCGCGCGCTCGTCTCCTTCCCGATCCTTCTCCGCCTGGTGATGTGGGAGACGGACCTGAAGGCGCTGCGGTCGAAGAACCTCGCTATCCTGATCGTCCGCTCCTTCATCATGCTGACCGCCTATACCACCTATTACATGGCGTTTCCGGCACTGAAGCTCGCGGATGTGGTGGCGCTGTTCTTCACGGTGCCGCTCTTCACGCTGGCGCTTGCTGCGCCGATCCTCGGCGAAAGGATCGGCTGGCGGCGGGTGACTGCGGTCACCATCGGCTTTGTCGGCGTGCTGGTCATGCTGCGGCCGGGCGCCGGCCTGTTCGAACCCGCCGCCCTCCTCAGCCTGTTTTCGGCGGCCACCTATGCGCTCTCCATGCTCATGGCCCGCAAGCTCGGCAATGACGAGAGCGCCTCCGTCATGGCCTTCTACCAGAACGCCATCTACCTCATCGGCGCGGCATTGATGGGCGTCTTCCTGTGGCTCAGTGGCATCCACCATGCCGAGCATCCATCGATCAATTTCCTGGTGCGGCCCTGGGTACAGCCGGCGCTCACGGATTTCCTGCTGATCGCCTCCTGCGGCATCTTCGCGGCGCTGGGGCTCGTTGCGCTGACGCAGGCCTATCGCATCGCCAAGGCCAGCGTCGTCACCTCGTTCGAATATACGGGCCTCCTCTGGGCGCCGCTCTGGGGCTATCTCTTCTTCGGCGAGATCCCCTACGTTACCACGCTCTACGGCGCGATCCTCATCATCGCCGGCGGCATGTTCGCGCTTGCCTCACCCGCCGCCCGCGAGCCGGACGCCGCTGTTGCAGGGGAGACGGATGCCGCCCGCGAGGCAAGCTGACGCATCCGGAAAACCGGAACCATTTCCGCCCGCAGCCATTCACCCCGAGCCCCGGGACCGAGCGCAGGCTGCGCAGACGGTCCTTTGTCCCCCTGACAGGAGCGACAGGTTCGCATGGATTTGGATACCGGAAACTTCATCACCGCCACCCGCACGGCACTGGCACAGGTCACCGCACTCGTCGTGCACTATTCCTTCTCGGTCGTCGGCGCGATCATTCTGCTCGGGCTCGGCTGGTTTCTTGCCCAGCTCTTGAGCCGCTGGCTCTACGAGGCAGTCTCGAAGCTGCATGGCATCGACATCACGCTCGCGCAGTTCTTCTCGAACGTGCTGCGCTACGGCATCCTGACGCTGGTCTTCGTGACCGTGCTCGGCCAGTTCGGGGTGCAGACGACGTCGATCGTCGCGGCCCTCGGCGCTGCAGGCCTGGCCATCGGTCTCGCGCTCCAGGGCACGCTGCAGAACATCGCGGCCGGCATCATGCTGCTGGTTCTGCGGCCGCTCCGGGTCGGTGAATACATCCAGACCTCGAACATCACCGGCACGGTCGTGGAGGTCGGTCTCTTCGCGACTGAGCTCAAGACCGCGGACGGGCTTTTCCTTCTTGCGCCCAATTCGACGCTCTGGAACACGCCGATCATCAACCACAGCCGCCGCAGCGAACGGCTGCAGGAGCTGTCGGTCGCCATCGGCAACGATACGGACCTTGCCATGGTGAAGCAGCTGCTGCTGGACATCGTCGTGTCCGATTCCCGCGTGCAGAAGCAACCTCCAGCCCGCGTCTTCTCGGACGACCTGACCGCCGACAAGACCGTGCTGAAGATTGCCTACTGGGCGCGGACGGCGAACTGGACGGAAACCCGGCGCGACCTCATCGACCGCATCCGCCAGTCGCTGACGGACAAGGGCGTTCACCTAAAGTAAGGCAGCTTACCCCGCGGCCAGCAGCTCGCCCCTGCGGGCCTGCCAGCGGCGGGCGAATTCCATCATTTCGGCGGCCGGCATGGGTTTTGCGAAGGCATAGCCTTGCAGGACATGGCAACCGAGATCGCGCAGCACGCGTGCATGATCCATGGTCTCCACACCTTCGGCCACGATCTCGATGCCCTGCGAATGACCGATCTCGATGATGGAGGCCACGAGCTGGCGGCGCGATTCCGATTCGAGCACCGGGGCCACCAGCTGCCGGTCGATCTTCAATCGCTTCGGCTTCAGCTCCAGAAGGCTGATGATCGAGGCGTGGCCAGATCCGAAATCGTCGATCTCGATGTCGATGCCGAGGCTCTTCAGCCGCTGGGCCGCACGCACCAGTGTATGGTCGGGCCCGTCGAGGTAGATGGTCTCCAGGAGTTCGAACGAGATCGAGCCCGGCGGGATTGCCAGCCGCTCCAGCGTCTCGAACAGCCGCTCGTCGCCGAGGCGCTGGGCGGAGATGTTGACGGAGACGGAGGGGATCTGCAGATCCTGCGCCTGCCAGCGTGCGTGATGGAAAAGCGATTTCTCGAAGATCAGCGCATCGATGTCGGCGACACGATTGGCGGCTTCGGCAATCCCCAGGAACTTGTCCGGCGTCAGCAGGCCGCGCGTGGGGTGGTTCCAGCGCACCAGCGCCTCGGCACCGATGATCTCCAACGATTGTGCGCAGAACTGCGGCTGGAAGAACGGCTCGAACTCGTCCCGCTGAAGCGCGAGGAAAAGATCGTCCGTCGTCCGCTTGGTTTCGACGGCAGCGGCTCTGAGGCCATCGGAGAAGAACTCGACCCGGTTGCGGCCCTTCTTCTTCGCTTCATAGAGTGCAATGTCCGCATTGCCGAGAAGCTGCATCGGATTCTCGTGTCGGAACGTCTGGACCGCGACGCCGGCGCTGCAGCCGATACGGCAGAGGCTGTCCTCGAACAGGATCGGCTCTGCGAGAGCGGCAACGATGCCCTCCGCAAGCGCGCGTGCCCGCTCCTCGGTATCGGGCCCCGTGGTGACGATCACGAACTCGTCGCCGCCGATGCGCGAGGCAAACTCGTTGCTTTGAACGAGAGCCAGGATTCGGTCGGCCGCCGCGCGCAGCACGCCGTCCCCTGCATTGTGGCCGAAGGTGTCGTTCACTTCCTTGAAATGGTCGAGATCGGCATGGATGAGCGCGAGCTTCTGCTGGCCGTTCAGTGCGAAGTCACTGCCGAGGAAGCGCTCCAGGTATCTACGGTTGGCAAGTCCCGTCAGCGCATCGTGCAGCGACTGGTGCTCGAGCTGGTCGCGTGCATCGCGCAGCGCCGTCTGCAGCGTCACGTCGCGGGTGATGTCCCAGTTCGCGCCAACGATGCGCAGGCCATCGCTGTGGTGCTGCACGCCGCCATGGGCGCGGATATGCCGGACGCCGCCTTCGGCATCGATGATCCGGAACTCGGTGATGTAGGGCAGTTCCCGCTCGACGCACCGCCTGAACGCCGCTTCAGCGGCTTCGAGATCGTCCGGATGCAGGCGGCAGCGCCAGTCACCGTAATCGCAGATCGGCTTGGAGGGCGAGACCCCGTAGAGCTCCCGCATCTTCTGGTCCCAGATCAGCGTGTCGGTCGCCGGGATGTATTCCCAGACGCCGATCTCCGAGACCTTCAGCGCCAGCTTCAGCCGCTCGGAGAGCGTGTCGAGCTGTTCTTCACGTTCGCTGAGCGCCAGCATGCTCTGATGGCGCTGGCGGGCAAGCAGCCCGGCCCAGAACAGCGGCACCAGGATCAACATGGCGATCAGCGCAAGCACGGAGCGGAAATGGGCGAGATCCTCGCCATAGCCGCCCCAGCCCGATGCGGGAATGGCCGCGATGTGCCAGACATCGAGCCCGATCTGGGTGATGTGCTGAACCGGATGGCCGTCGAGGATTGCAGCATCCCCGAAGAAGATCTTGCGCTCGCCATGGCCGGTCTCGCGGTAGATCGCAAGTTTCAGCGGCGAATCCGGTGTGTTGAGCCCGGTATCCGTATAGAGCTTCGGCAGATCGATGACGGCGGAAACGATGCCCCAGAACTTGCCGCTCTCGCGCAGGAAGACGGGATAGCGCGCGATGATGCCCGTTCCGCCCTGGACGAGGTTGATGGGCCCCGCGAGAACCAGCTGCCGCGTATCACGGGCGCGCAGAACGGCAGGCGCCTGCTCGCGGTTGTTCATGTAGTTGAGGCCGATCGCCTTCCGGTTCGGGCCTTCCGGATAGATCATGCTGACGACCATGTCCGGCGCGACGGCAAGCGTGCGCAGCTCCGGCGACCGGGCAAAGACGCTGGCTGCGAGCGGCTCGAAGTCCGCCTTTACCTTCGGCGGCTTGACCGACAGGACAGAGACGAGGCCCTGCACGAGATTGACGTTCGTGTCGATATTGGCTTCCAGCCGTCCCGCGAGATCGGCGAGCTCCTTGGAGGCGGCTTGGCGCTCGCTGTCCTGGAACTGCCCGCGCCGGTCGCGGTCGACGAAATAGATGCCGGC
>CAMFHT010000247.1 GCA_945952245.1 uncultured Rhizobium sp.
GCGCAAGCGCATGCCGACGGAGCCCGAGGCCAGGGTGCGCGCGCGCGTCGCCCAGATGGGGCTTGCGACGGAGAAGATGGACACGCCCGCCAAGGATCTCTCCGGTGGCGAGAAGGCCCGCCTGCTGATGGGTCTCGCCGCCTTCGACCAGCCGAACCTGCTGATCCTCGACGAACCGACCAACCATCTGGACATCGATAGCCGCCGCGCACTCATCCAGGCGCTCAACGACTATTCCGGCGCCGTCATCCTGATCTCGCACGACCGCCACCTGATCGAGGCGACGGTCGACCGGCTGTGGCTCGTGAAGGACGGGACGGTCGAGAACTTCGACGGCGATCTCGAGGATTACCGCGCCCAGATCGTCGCCTCGCCGAAGAAGGACGAGGCGAAGCGCCCGGCAGGCGAAGACAGCGTCAACAAGGCGGACCAACGCAAGCAGGCCGCCGAAAAGCGCGCCGCCTTCGCGCCGCTCAGGAAAAAGATCAACGAAATCGAATCCCTGACGGCAAAGCTTGAGAAACAGATTCAGGCGCTTGATGCGGAACTTGCAGATCCCGTTCTCTACGACAAGCACCCCGCCAAGGCCGCAGCCAAGGCAAAGGAACGTGCCGATGCAGCCGCCAAGCTCGCCTCGGCGGAGGAAGAGTGGCTGGAGCTTTCGGCCGAATACGAGGAGGCGATGGCGGATTGATCAGCCGAGATCCGTCAGCGTGAAATCCTGACCCTTGTAGAGCAGCGGCACGCTGAGCGCCCGCGCGCAGCCATAGGAATAGCAATCCCCGAGATTGAGCGCCGCCTCGTGGGCGACGACCTTGCCGAAGCGCCGGCTGGCATTGATGGCCTTGATACCAATGTCGAATGTGATCGGTACATAAAGAGCACCCAGAAGCTGCAGGAATTCGAAAACGCTCCGCCAGGCTTCGTCTATCAGGTCCGGGCGATTTCTGAGGCTCGCGCCGGCCCGAGATGCGAGTGCCCTTGCGATAGCCTGTGTGCTCTCGAACAGAACAATATCGGAGTAATAAATCGTGCCGTAGTGGTGGTCCAACCGCTGAGCATAAACATCGGCGTCGTCTTCCCTGTTCAGGATGGCAACGAGAGCGGAGGCATCAAGGAACATCAGGCATCGCCCCACAGCTCGTCGCTAAACGCCTTCATGTCGAATGGCGCATTACGCTGCGCATTTGCGGCAAGATCCGCCCTGAAGGCTTTGAGAAAAGCACGCCTGTCTTCCACAGATACCGCCATGGGTTCCGCTTCCGTCTTCGCGAGCTCATTCCTCAGCGCCCGCCGGACCACATCCTCCACAGAAGCAGCATTGGTCGCAGCCCGCAACCGTTCGGCCATGCTCTCGATTTCCTTGTCCCGGATGGTCAGCGTCATCGTCAGGCTCCTTTAGAGGTGAAGAATATAGCACTGTCGCAGAATGACAAGCCTTGGCCGCCTTGCCTCGGTCGGCGCTTTTGGTAAAAGACCTGCGTCAAAGATCGGGAGAGCGGCATGGCCATCAAACTTGCAATCGTCGGCGTCGGTAAGATCGTCAGGGACCAGCATCTGCCGGCGATCGGCGCAAACGCGGATTACGAGCTGATCGCGACCGCCAGCCGCCATGGCACGGTCGATGGCGTACCGGCCTATACATCCATCGAGGCCATGCTGGATGCGGTGCCGGAGATCGAGGCTGTCTCGCTCTGCATGCCGCCGCAGTACCGCTACGATGCGGCCAAGGTGGCGCTCGAAAAGGGCAAGCACGTCTTCCTCGAAAAACCGCCGGGCGCGACCATTTCCGAGGTGCAGGACCTCGCCGCGACTGCGGCTTCGAAGGGCCTCACCCTCTTTGCGAGCTGGCATTCGCGCTATGCGCCGGCCGTGGAAGCGGCGCGCGAATTCCTCGCTTCCACCACGCTTCACTCCATGCAGATCAACTGGAAGGAAGATGTCCGTCACTGGCATCCGAACCAGGAATGGATCTGGGCTGCCGGTGGCCTCGGCGTCTTCGATCCGGGCATCAACGCGCTCTCGATCATGACCCACATCCTGCCCCGCGCCGCCTTCCTGACCGGCGCCGAGCTGACCTTCCCCGAAAACCGCGACGCCCCCATCGCCGCCATGCTCGCCTTCCGCGATCATGCGGGCGTGACCATCAACGCCGATTTCGACTGGCGCCAGACCGGCAAGCAGAGCTGGGACATCCTCGCCGAAACCGCCGATGGCCAGATGGTGCTCTCGGAAGGCGGCGGCGAACTGAGCATTGCCGGCCAGCATCGCGCGGGTGGTCAGAACGAGGAATATCCGGAACTCTACCGCCGGTTCGCAGGCCTCGTGAAGGCGGGCAAGTCGGATGTCGACCTCGCACCGCTGACCCATGTGGCGGATGCCTTCATGCTGGGCAAGAGGAAGTTCACGGAAGCGTTTTACGATTGATTGATCGATTTTTGGCTGCGGAGGATTGGAGTGCCACCCAGTTAGGCTGCGGGAGGTACCCCCCTCTGCCTTGCCAGGCATCTCCCCCTCAAGGGGGAGATCAGCAGGAGGCGCCCACGGCGAGTCGATCTCCCCCCCTTGTGGGGGAGATGTCCGGCAGGACAGAGGGGGGTACCATCGCCGACGTTCGCTGAAGGCAGCAGAGTCACCCCCTGCAGCAAACGACTACCCCCTCACGTCTCCGCCTTCTTCTCCCACCGTCCCTCCGGCGTCTGCTGCCAGTAGGTGAGTTTCATCCCCTCGCCTTTCAGCCGCTTCCACTCCCCGCGCGCATGCTCCAGCTGCTCGGCATCGTAGCCGTCGAACAGGAACACGACGCGCTCATACTCCGTGAGCGGCGGCGGTTCAGCGCCGTCGATCAGGAAACGGACGCTGGCGCGGTTGACGTTTTCGGGGGTAGTCATCAGCAGGATCGGCTGTTCTTCGGCGAGATCGTCGGCCTCTGTGCCGTGCGGCAGAAAACTCTCAGGCCGGTAGGTCCAGAGCAGCCCATCGAGCTTTTCCATGAATTCGGGGCTGCGCATCTGCACGGCGACGCGCCAGCCGCGCTCGACGCTCCGGTCGAGCAGCGGCGGCAGCGCGTCTTCGATCTTCCGCTCGGTCAGATGGTAGAACAGGACTTCCGTCACACCGCCGCCCCTCAGCCTTCGAAGGTATCGCGGACGTAGCGGTCGAGGAGGCGCACGCCGAAGCCGGACGCCCAGGACTGGCTGATCTCGGTCTTCGGCGAATCCATCGCCGTGCCGGCGACGTCGAGATGGGCCCAGGGCGTGCCGTTGACGAAGCGCTGCAGGAACTGCGCCGCCGTGCAGGCGCCGCCGAACCGGCCGCCGGTGTTCTTCATGTCGGCAAAACGGCTGTCGATCATCTTGTCATAGGCCTTGCCGAGCGGCATGCGCCAGAGCTTTTCCTGCGTCTCCAGGCCCGCCGCTGTCAGGCTCGCGGCCAGGGCATCGTCGTTCGAGAAGAGGCCGGCGTGGTCGGTGCCGAGCGCCACCATGATCGCACCCGTCAGCGTCGCAAGATCGATCATCGCCTGCGGCTTGAAACGGTCCTGGCAATACCAGAGCGCATCCGCCAACACGAGCCGGCCTTCCGCATCCGTGTTGATGATCTCGATGGTCTGCCCGGACATGGAGGTGACGATATCGCCCGGACGCTGGGCATTGCCGTCGGGCATGTTCTCGACGAGGCCGAGAATGCCGATGGCGTTCACCTTCGCCTTGCGGGCGGCAAGCGCGTGCATCAGGCCGGTGACGGCGGCAGCACCGCCCATGTCGCCCTTCATGTCCTCCATGCCGGAGGCCGGCTTGATGGAGATGCCGCCGGTGTCGAAGACCACGCCCTTGCCGATAAAGGCCACAGGCTTGTCGCCGGTCTTGCCGCCATTCCACTTGAGGATCACGAGCCGCGGCGGGCGGGCCGAGCCCTGAGCGACGCCGAGCAGCGCGCCCATGCCGAGCTTCGACATCTCCTCCTGGCCGAGGATCTCCACCTCGACGCCAAGCTTCGAGAGTTCTTCCGCCCTGGCCGCAAATTCGACGGGGCCGAGCACGTTCGGCGGCTCGTTCACGAGGTTGCGGGCGAGGATGACGCCTCCGGCAACGGCTTCCGCATCGGCAAAGGCCTTCTTCGCGTCGGAGGCGGCTGCCGTGACGATCGTCACCTTGATCGGCTTGTCTGACTTGGCGTCGGCCTCTTCAACGTCATCAGAGGAGGACTTCTTCGTCTTGTAGCGGTCGAAGGTGTAGTTGCGCAGCAGCATGCCGAGCGCAAGGTCGGCAGCCTGCTGGCCGGTTACGGCCAGGCCGTCCAGATCGAGGAAGACGGTGGCCTTCCCCTTCTTGCCGAGCTTGGAGGCGATCACGCCTCCAGCCTTGAGCCAGTCCTGTGCGGTTAGATCCTCCGGCTTGCCGAGACCCACCACCAGCAAACGATCGGCCGGCGAACCGTTCGGCGCCAGAAGTTCCAGCGCCGAGAGCGCCTTGCCCTTGAATTCTGAGATCTCGATCGCGCGGGTCAGCGCCTGGCCAGGATCGGCGATGGCGGCGCCGGAGGGCGCGGCGGACCCGAAGAGAGAGAGAAGGACGGCGGTGCCGCCGGAAAGGCTTGCTGACTTGGAGAAGGAGATTTCGAGCGGAGCTGGCATGTGTTTTTCTTCCATGGCGTTCGTTTGCGCCCGATCATCGATAAAAAACAGGCAATGACAAGGCTGGCGCCTTCGATTTCCCGGGAGAAGCCGCGCGGCGCAATCTCACCATATTGATCCGGCAAGGGCGGGCGGCGCTTGCCCTCTCCCCATGAACCTCTGTATGAAGGCCACGCATGAAGATCATAGCGTCCTACATCCTGCGGCGTGCCGCCAGGATGGTGCTGGTCGCGCTGCTGCCGGTGCTCGCCATCATCTGGACCACGCAGGTGCTCGGACGCGTCAACCTCGTGACGGACAGCGGCCAGTCCATCGGCTCCTTCATGGTTCTCGCCTCCTGCATCGTGCCCATGGTGCTGCCGCTCGTGCTGCCCTTTGCCACCGTGATCGGCGTCTCGCAGACGCTGACGACGATGAATACCGATTCGGAGCTGACCGTCATCGAGGCATCCGGCGCGCGGCGTACCGTCATCTTCAAGCCGATCATCCTTCTCGCCCTGGCGCTCAGTGTCCTGTCCTTCACGGTCGACAATGTGGTGGAACCCAAGGTGCGCGTCACCTTCCGCCAGCTGATCGCCTCGGCCTATGCGGATCTGCTCTCCTCCGTCATCGAGGAGAAGACGTTCCGCCAGATCGAGACTGGCCTCTACATCCAGATCTCGCGCCGCCTTGCGGGGCGCACGCTGGAGGGGCTGTTCATTTCCGACACGCGCAATCCCGCTTTCCAGCTCATCTATTACGCCCGTCAGGGCGCGGTGGACGAGAAGGGCACGGCGCTGATCATGCGGGACGGCGAGGTGCAGCGGAAGACGGCCTCCGGCGACGTCTCCATCGTCCGCTTCGATTCCTACACCTTCGACCTCTCGAACTTCTCGCAGACCCGCGGCCAGGCGACGCTTCAGGCGACGGACCGTGACCTGCCTTTCCTCTGGAACCCGGATCCGAGCGACCAGAAGGTGCAAAAGGACCCCGGCGAGTTCCGGGCGGAGCTTCACCGACGGCTGACGGAGTGGAGCTTTCCGCTTCTCTACGCCCTGATTGGCCTCGTGATAGCAGGGGATGCCCGCTCCCAGCGCGAAGCCCGTGTGCACCCCATGGTGACGGCACTCGGCTTTGCCTTTGCACTCCGATGGGGTTCCTTCTACCTCAGCAACGAGGCGGAGACGAACCCGGTCTTCATTCCCTTCATGTATGCCTTGCCGATCATGACGCTTCTTGCGACCACACTGCTGCTCATTCGCGGTCAGCGACTGAGGGTCGCCGACCGCCTCATGGATGGATTGCGTGACCGCACGCAGAGCATTTCGGAACGCGCGGCATCGCGCATCGGCAAGGGGCAGTCATGATTCCCTGGACGCTGAACCGCTATTTCTTCCTGCGCTACATGACGACCATCTTCTGGTTCGTGCTGGGCGTGACCTCGCTGATCTTTCTCATCGATTTCAACGAGACCTCGAACCAGATGGCGAGCCTGCCCGGCTACACAGTCACGGGCGGCCTGCTGATGACTGGGCTGAGGCTGCCGCTGATCCTGCAGCAGACGGTGCCCTTCGTCGTGCTCTTTGCCGGCATGACGAC
>CAMFHT010000248.1 GCA_945952245.1 uncultured Rhizobium sp.
GGCCTATGCTGGCAAGATCGATGGCGACCATGACAGCCAGGTTGCTGCCATCGAATCCTGCATTGCCGACGGCGCGAAGGGCATCCTGATTGCCGCTTCCGACACGAAGGCCATCGTCGATCCGGTGAAGAAGGCCCGCGACGCCGGCCTCCTCGTCATCGCGCTCGACACGCCCCTCGACCCGATCGATGCTGCCGACGCCACCTTCGCCACCGACAACCTGCAGGCCGGCAAGCTGATCGGCGCCTGGGCCGCTAAGACCATGGGCGACAAGGCCAAGGATGCCAAGGTCGGCTTCCTCGACCTGACCCCGTCGCAGCCGTCGGTCGACGTTCTGCGCGACCAGGGCTTCATGATGGGCTTCGGCATCGACGTGAAGGACGCCAACAAGATCGGTGACGAAGACGATCCGCGCATCGTCGGCCACGACGTGACGAACGGCAACGAAGAAGGCGGCCGCAAGGCGATGGAAAACCTTCTCCAGAAGGATCCTGACATCAACGTCATCCACACCATCAACGAGCCGGCTGCCGTTGGCGCCTACCAGGCCCTCAAGGCTGTCGGCAAGGAAAAGGACGTGCTGATCGTCTCCGTCGACGGCGGTTGCCCGGGCGTCAAGTCGGTCGCAGATGGCGTCATCGGTGCGACCTCGCAGCAGTACCCGCTGATGATGGCTGCCTACGGCATCGAAGCCATTGCCAACTTCGCAAAGGATGGCACCAAGCCGAAGCCGACCGAAGGCAAGAGCTTCTTCGACACCGGCGTGAACCTGGTTACCGACAAGCCGGTCGACGGCGTCCCGTCGATCAGCGTCAAGGAAGGCACCGACAAGTGCTGGGGCTGATTTCGGAGCTTGCCTAAGGGCTCCGGCCCTTACATGATCCGATCGAGGAGTTGTGGAGGGCGGCTCTCGGGCCGCCCTTCGTGCAAGTGGGACCTGCCGGCATGATGGCCGGTGGAACTATCGGGAGGGAAAATGACCCAGCCTCAGGAATTCGAAAAGGTTCTCTCGGGCAGCGCCGCCGGCGTCGCCCAGTTCGAGGAACCGAAGAGCGGCCTTCGCCGCCTGCAGCACTTCCTGCATTCCAATCCGGCCATGGTGCCGCTCATCGTGCTCGTGGCGCTGATTGTCTTCTTCGGCATCGCCCGCGGTCCGAAGTTCTTCTCCACCTATACGCTGACGCTGATCATGCAGCAGGTGGCCGTGGTGGGCATTCTCGCCGCCGCGCAGACGCTCGTCGTGCTCACCGCCGGCATCGATCTCTCGATCGGCGTGATCATGGTGTTTTCCTTCGTGATCATGGGCAACAGCGTGCTGCATTACGGCCTGCCCTGGCCGCTGGCGATCCTCGCCGGCTTTGCCATGGCCGGCTTCTGGGGCTGGTTCAACGGCTTCCTGGTCGCGAAACTCAAGCTGCCACCCTTCATCGTGACGCTCGGCAGCTGGAGCATCGTGATGGCGATCTGCCTGATCTACTCCGCCAATGAAACGCTGCGCGAAGCCGATCTGACCGCGATCACCTCGATGCTGCACGTCTTCGGCATCAGCTTCAAGTTCCTGGGCGCCGTCGTCACGCTCGGCGTGGTCGCCATGATCCTGCTCTATGTCGCGCTCTGGTACATGCTGAACTACACCGCCTTCGGCCGCCACATCTATGCCGTCGGCGACGATCCTGAAGCGGCCGATCTCGCGGGTATCCGCACCAGGAACATCCTGATCAAGACCTATACGCTGGCCGGGCTCATCGCGGGCCTCGCCGCCTGGGTCTCGATCGGCCGCAATGGCTCGATTTCGCCATCCACGGTCGTGACGGACTATAACCTGCAGGCCATTACCGCAGCCGTGATCGGCGGCATCTCGCTCTTCGGCGGGCGCGGTTCGATCCTCGGCGTGCTGTTCGGCACGCTGATCGTGGGCGTGATGAGCATGGGGCTCAACATGCTGAACGCAGATCCGCAGTGGAAGGTGCTGCTCACGGGCGTGCTGATCATCAGCGCCGTGGCCGTCGACCAGTGGATCCGCAAGGTTTCCGGTTGAGGAGGACAAGCCCATGGAACCCATTCTCACCGCGCGCGGTCTCGTCAAGCGCTATGGCCGCGTCACCGCCCTCGACCATGCCGATTTCGATCTCTATCCCGGCGAAATCCTCGCCGTGATCGGCGACAACGGCGCAGGCAAGTCCTCGCTTATCAAGGCGATTTCTGGCGCCGTCACGCCGGACGAGGGTGAAATCCGCCTCGAAGGCAAGGAAATCCGGTTCACGAACCCCATGCAGGCGCGCGATGCCGGCATCGAGACCGTGTACCAGAACCTCGCGCTCTCGCCGGCGCTTTCAATCGCCGACAACATGTTCCTCGGCCGCGAAATCCGCAAGCAGGGGCCCATGGGCAGCCTGTTCCGGATGCTCGACCGCAAGAAGATGGAGAAGATCGCCCGCGACAAGCTCTCCGAACTTGGCCTCATGACGATCCAGAACATCAACCAGGCGGTGGAAACGCTTTCGGGCGGCCAGCGCCAGGGCGTGGCGGTCGCGCGCGCAGCGGCCTTCGGCTCGAAGGTCGTCATCATGGACGAACCGACGGCAGCGCTCGGCGTCAAGGAATCGCGGCGCGTTCTGGAACTGATCCTCGACGTGCGCTCGCGCGGACTGCCGATCGTGCTGATCAGCCACAACATGCCGCACGTGTTCGAAGTCGCAGACCGCATCCACATCCACCGGCTTGGAAAACGTCTCTGTGTCATCAATCCGAAGGAATATTCCATGTCGGATGCGGTGGCCCTGATGACGGGGGCCAAGGAGCCGCCGAAGGAAGCGGTTGCCGCATGAGCATGGGGCCGGAAGAACTGGCCTGCGTCGTCGCCGACGCGGCGAAGGACCGGCCCCGCTTCATCGTGGCCGTTGCCGGGCCTCCGGGCTCCGGCAAGTCCACGATTGCAGACGATCTCGCGGCGGCCCTTCTCGCCGCGGGAGAGAAGGCGGTCGTGCTGCCCATGGACGGCTTCCACATGGACAATGGCCTGCTCGAGGAAGCGGGCCTTCTGCCCCGCAAGGGCGCGCCCGAGACCTTCGACGTCCGTGGCCTCCGCGATATCCTGAAGGCCGTCAAGGCCGCTGACGAAGACGTGCTGGTGCCGGTCTTCGACCGGTCACGCGAACTCGCGATCGCCTCGGCCCGGCTTATTTCTCCCTCCGACCATATCATCATCGCCGAGGGCAATTACCTGCTCCTCGACCGCAAGCCGTGGTCCGACCTCCGGCCTCTCTTCGACTACAGCGTACTCCTGCGCGTCTCGATGCAGGAACTCGAGCGGCGGCTTAACGCCCGCTGGGAAGGGTTCGGCTATGATGCGGCGCGCATCGAAGCCAAGGTGCACGGCAATGATCTGCCGAATGCGCGCGTCGTGCTGGAAGAGAGCGTGGCTCCGGACCTGGAGATCGTGCACGAGGACTGATCTGGTCTTCTTGTCGTTCACCCTTTCTTAACCACCGCCTAGCGGACCTCCGACAGCCTCTTCCACCTCGGTTTCACCACGATCAGTCCCTGCCGCTCACCGGTCCGGCCAGGCGTAGCTTGGCCGGGGATATCCGGCTGAAATGTCTGACGTGTTATTGATTTCTTTTATAAGATAAATTTTTATCAATACAGTTCAATATATAGAAGATCATGCGTGCTAAAACCGGGCATCAGTCCAACGCGCGGGGCCCGTTAAAGGCCGGCATGAAGCAGGCGCGTTGCTCCGGGAAGCCGGGCTTGTACCAAAATGGCGTTGCGTTTCCTCGCGTGAGGATGGCCGAGATTGTCCCGATCTGGTGCGCATTCTCCGTGCGTCTCGCGGGCGCAACACACTGACTGAAATCGATGCCGGGCAGGCGGGGCCTGCCGTTCTGGAAGGATCTCACATGAAGTCGCTTGCTCTCCTCCTTGTCGCCTCGACCGCGTTATTCGCGACGCAGGCGGCAGCACTCGACAAGCCCAAGGGTGACGTCGTGCTCACCATCACCGGTGCCGTTTCGGAAGCCAATTCCGGAAAGGACGCCGCCTTCGACCTCGACATGCTGGAGGCCCTGCCGGGCCGCAGCGCCAAGATGGAGACGCCGTGGACCCAGGGTCAGATCGAGTTTTCCGGTCCTTTCCTGCGTGAAGTTCTGAAAGCTGCAGGCGCCAAGGGCAGCAAGCTGTCGGTCAAGGCGCTCAACGATTATGCGGCCGAAGTGCCGATCGAGGATGCCGACAAGCTCGACACGATCCTCGCCAGCAAGATGGACGGCAAGCGCATGTCGGTGCGCGACAAGGGCCCGCTCATGCTGGTTTACCCGTTCGATGAAGACAAGGGTCTCTATAACGAGAAGTATTTCGGTCGCTCGGTCTGGCAGATCAAGGAAATCGAGGTTCTTCCGTGAACACAGGCTTTCGCCCGGATGGCAGCGTCATCAAGACGGCAGGCAAGCGAAACCTGCTGCTGCAGGGGGTCGCCGTGGCCCTGGCCTGCATTCTGGTGATGCTCTTCTGGGATCTGTCGCGCCGCTACCGGCTTCTGGAGGACGGGATCAGGGAGAATGCTCTCTGGTCCGTCTTCCAGCTCGACCGCGAGGCGCGGACGCTTGGCTATCAGCTGTCGCAGATGGTCGAACATTCGAGGCTGGACCAGTTCGCGGTCAAGAACCTCAGCCTGCGCTACAACATCCTCTATTCCCGCATCAAGGTTCTGCAGGAGAGCCGTTTCGATGCGTCCTTCGAGCAGAACCCGGATGTAAAAAAGGCGGTCAAGGCGGTTCAGGACGAGATCCTGGGCTATGCAACACTCTTCGACCGCATCGACGCCGGCTACCGTCCGACAAGCGGCGAACTGATCGACCTCAACAACAAGGTCTCCGTCCTCGTCAAGGATGTCGGCGATTTCCTAATGCTTGCCAACAACCAGTTGAGCGCGGCCCGCGCCGACAACCGGACCATGATCATCCGGCTCGAAGGCACCACCGCCGTCTTCGTGCTGCTGCTGCTCGTCAGCGTCGTCTATCTGATCGTTTCGCTGCGCCGGCAGCTCGTTTCCGTACGCGAAGCGGGTCGCAATTTCGAGCTTATGGCCGAAGAAATCTCCGAGGCCTACAAGGCTGCCGATGCCGGCAACCGCGCGAAGTCGCAGTTCATGGCCACGATGGGCCACGAGATCCGCACGCCCCTCAATGCCATCCTCGGCACTGCCGAGCTGCTGCAGCTCTCCGATCTCAACGAGGAGACGGCAGGGCTTGTGCGCACCATTCACAGCTCCGGCGAGGCGCTGCTCGAGATCATCAACGAGATCCTCGACTTCTCGAAGATTGAGAACGGCATGCTGCAGCTGGAGATCCGCTCGGTCAACATACGCGCTTTCTCGGAGAAGACGCTCGCCATCGTGCGGGGCCGCGCCGAGGAGCACGGCAACCGCATCATGCTCGATGTGCCGGAACGTCTCTCCGTGCCGCAGGTGCATACGGATCCGACCCGGCTGCGGCAGGTCATCCTCAACCTTCTCAGCAATGCCGTAAAGTTCACCCGCGACGGCACCGTGACCCTGCGTCTTCGCGAGTTCACCGAAAACGAGACGCTCTTCCTCCGCTTCGAGGTAGAGGACACCGGCATCGGCATCGATGAAGCCGGCATGGCAAAGCTCTTCAAGCCCTTCACCCAGGTCGATGCCAGCATCAGCCGCCGATATGGCGGCACCGGGTTGGGTCTTACCATCTGCAAGCAGATCGTCGACCGCCTCGGCGGCCGCATGGGCGTGGAGAGCACGCTCGGAAAGGGCAGCGTCTTCTGGCTGGAGATCCCGACGCAAGTCGCCGAATTCGAACCGGAGCCGGCAGCAGTCACGATCGCGCCGGACGCTGATGTTCAGCTGCCCCGCGCCCACATCCTGCTCGTCGAGGACAACAAGGTGAACCAGCAGGTGGCAACACGCTTCCTCGACCGCCTCGGCCAGCGCGTGACCATTGCAAACAACGGCGTCGAGGCCGTCGCCGCCGCCCGTAGCCAGAGTTTCGATCTCATTCTCATGGACATGCAGATGCCGGAGATGGACGGCATCGAAGCCACGCGGCGCATCCATGCGGAAGTGGAAGACGTGCCGCCGATCATAGCGATGACGGCCAATGCC
>CAMFHT010000249.1 GCA_945952245.1 uncultured Rhizobium sp.
GGGTGAGCTTCTGGATGAGCTTGCGGGCGTTCGGGCCGGCGATCGCAAGACCCGTCAGCCTGAGGTTAAGCGCCTCGAGCCGGACCGAACCGTCCTTCGGCAGGTGGCTCTCGAACCAGCGCATGTGGTAGTCCTCGGCAATGCCGGAGCCGATGACGAGGAAATCCTCCTCGCCCAGCTTGGCGAGCGTGAAGTCGCCGATCAGCTTGCCGTCTTCCTTCAGCATGGGCGCGAGCGTCATCTTGCCGGTCGCCGGCACGCGGGCGGTCAGCATGCGGTCAAGCCAGGCTTCTGCACCCGGGCCGGTGACGGCGTACTTGGCAAAGCCCGAGGTTTCCATCAGGCCGACGCTCTCGCGCACGGCACGGCACTCGGCGGCAACGGCGTCGAAATCGTTGGAGCGGCGCCAGGAGAACGCATCCGTCACGCCTTCGGGTGCGAACCAGAGCGGCGCTTCGAGGCCGTAGGAAGCGCCGAAGATCGCGCCCTTTTCCTTGAGCTTGTCGTAAATGGGCGTGGTCAGCAGCGGGCGAGCCGCCGGCAGCTCCTCGTTCGGATAGCGGATCGAGAAGCGGCGGGAATAGTTTTCGCGCACCTTCGCATTGGTATAGGCGAGCGTCGCGTAATCGCCGTAGCGGGAAACATCCATCGCGAAGACGTCGAAGCCCGGATCGCCGTGGATCATCCAGTTGGCGAGCGCGAGACCCACGCCGCCGCCCTGGCTGAAGCCGGCCATGACCGCACAGGCCGACCAGTAGTTCCGGAGACCCCGGACCGGGCCGACCAGCGGGTTACCATCCGGCGAGAAGGTGAAGGGGCCGTTGATGATCTTCTTGATACCGGCATTGTTGAAGGCCGGGAAGTGGCGGAAGCCCACTTCCAGCTCGGGCGTGATGCGCTCGATGTCTTCGGCCAGAAGCTCATGGCCGAAATTCCACGGCGTGTTGATCGGCGACCAAGGACGGCAGGCCTTTTCATAGGTGCCCATCAGCATGCCGCCGCGCTCCTGGCGGAGATAGATCTCGCCGTCGAAGTCGACGCAATGCATGAGCTCCTTGCCGGTCGACTTGTTGAACTCGGCGACCTCGGGCATGTCCTCGGTGATGAGATACATGTGCTCCATGGCGAGAACCGGAAGTTCGAGGCCGACCATTCGGCCCACTTCGCGGGCCCAGAGACCGGCGGCATTCACCACATGCTCGGCAATGATCTCGCCCTTGTCGGTGATGACGCGCCAGGAGCCGTCCTCACGCTGAACGAGCTCTTCCACCTTGGTGTGGAGGTAGATCTCGCCGCCATTCATCTTGGCGGATTTTGCATAGGCGTGCGTCGTGCCATAGGGGTCGAGATGGCCTTCGACGGGGTCATAGAGCGCGCCGACGAACTGGTCGGGATCGAGAAGCGGCATCATCTCATGCGCTTCCTTCGGTGTCAGCAGCTGCGCTTCCAGCCCGTTATAGCGGCCCTTGGCGAGGATCGACTTCAGCCAGTCGAAGCGCTCGTGGGTGGCAGCCAGCATCAGGCCGGAGGTGAGATGCAGGCCGATATCCTGGCCCGACTGCGCCTCGATCTCCTTGTAGAGCTCGACCGTGTATTTCTGCAGCTTGGCGACGTTGGGATCCCCGTTGATCGTATGCATGCCGCCAGCCGCGTGCCAGGTGGAGCCCGATGTCAGTTCGGAGCGCTCCAGAAGCACCACATCGGTCCAGCCGAACTTGGTCAGGTGATAGAGAACCGAGCAACCGACGACACCACCCCCGATGACGACGACCCGTGCATGACTTTTCATGTCCAACTCCGCTTTGTCCGGCCCCGCCGGAACTTGAGGTTTCATGTTCGGGAATGAGGGGACGGGCCAGCTTTTTCCCGCCCCTTGCGGGCGGGAAAGCAAAATCATGATCTTAAGGGCGAAGCCGTTAAATCGTAGATTTTGCAAGGGCGGGGGTCCGCTGGCAAGGCACCCCCGCTCTTGTGATTTCTAACACTTAGCTTTCAGCTAAGGTGTTGAAATCACATTCTCGCCCGCCAGGGGCGAGAAGGCGACGCATATGCCGCAGCCCCTCCGCCCCGGGCGCATTTCCCTCATTCGTTGGCACCAAATATACCCAATTACGACATCGGGATTGTTCCCGATGCGCCATAAGCTCAAGTCGCAAATCCGGCAGTGAGACCGAATTCGAGACCCATTTCCAGAAGCTCCTCGAAGGCGAAAAGCGCGAAGGACCGCATCAGCACGAGCTCGAAGACATCGCCTTCCAGACGCGCGAGATTGACGCCGACATGGCCGAAGAAGGCATTGGCCGACTGACCCTCGCCAAACACGTCCGGATGCAGGTCGAGTGGCGTGAGCTTGGCGAGGATGGCCCGCGCGGCCGGGCCCGAAAGCCGCAGCACGACGCGGCCGCCGGACTGGTCTGCGACCAGGGCATCCGCGCCCATCGCCTCGGTGAGGCTCTTCACTCTGATCGCATCGTGGCGCGGCGCCACCACCAGCCATTCGGCGGGGCCGGAGAAGCGCAGGCCTTCCTCGCCGGCAAGCCGTTCCTTCACGCGCGCCACGGTCGCCGGGCGGGCGGAGATGGAGATCACCAGCGGGTCGGCCAGGATTTCCACATGGTTGACGCCCCGCGCCGGATTGGCGGATACGGCGCCATCGAGGGCGTGCCTCAGCATGAAAGGTCCGTTCATTCGGCAGCCTCCTTCTGGGCCGGGCGGGCGGGCCTTGCCGGCTCGCCCTTCAGTTTCGCATTCTCGGGATCGACGAAGACCGGCGAGCAGACGACCGCGGGGAATTCGTCGCCGCGCAAGCGGTCGAACACGACGATGGTTTCGCCCATGCGCTCGCGGCCGGATTTGAGCAGCGCCAGTGCGATCGGGTGCTGGAGCGTCGGCGAGAAGCAGTTGGAGGTGACGATTCCCTGATCATTGGCCATGGAGGGCTTTGCGCCCTCCTTCAGGAGATGCGCCCCGGTGCGGATGTCGTTCTTCGGATCGACCGGCTTCAGGCCGACGAGCTGCAGACGGTCCGCCGCCGTGAGGCCGAAGCGGCTCGAAAGCTGCTTGCCGACGAAATCCGGCTTCTGCATCGCCATCATCTTGCCGAAGCCAGCATCGTCAGGCGTGACGGTGCCGTTCAACTCGGCATGGGTCACATGCCCCTTCTCGATGCGCAGCACGTTGAGCGCTTCGAGACCATAGGCGCAGATGCCGTGCTCGGCGCCCGCGGACATGACGAGATCGGCCACTGCCTCGCCATAGCCTGCGGGCACGGCGAGTTCGTAGGCGAGTTCCCCCGAGAAGGAGATGCGGAAAAGGCGCGCGGCAAGCCCGCCCTTCAGCATGACCTCGCGGGCGGCGAGGAAGGGGAAGCCCTCTTCGGAGAGATCCGCATCCACGATCTTCGACAGGATTGCCCGGCTCTTCGGTCCTGCGATCGCCATCTGCGCCCACTGGTCGGAAACGGAGACCATGGTCACGTCGAGATCCGGCCACTGGGTCTGGGCGTAATATTCCATGTGCGAGAGCACCTCGGCAGCCATGGCCGTGGTCGTTGTCAGGAAGAAGTGGTCCTCCGCCAGCCGCGACACGGTGCCGTCGTCGTGCACCATGCCGTCCTCGCGCAGCATGAGGCCGTAGCGGGCCTTGCCGACGGGAAGCTTCAGCATGGCATTGCAGTAGAGCCGGTTCAGGAACTCCGCCGCATCCGGCCCCTTCACCTCGATCTTGCCAAGGGTCGAGACGTCGCAGAGGCCGGCATTGGCCCGGACGTTCAGAACTTCGCGGTCGCAGGCCTCGCGCCAGGTCTTCTCGCCGGGTTTCAGGAAGTAGGAGGAGCGGTACCAGAGGCCCGCCTCCACGAAGGTCGCGCCGTTCTTCTCCGCCCAGGCATGCAGCGGCGAGCGGCGGACCGGGCGGCCATGCTCGTCACGCGAGGTGCCGGCGATGACGCCGAGCGAGACGGGCGTATAGAAAGGCCGATAGGTGGAGAGGCCGACCTCGCCGGGACTTATGCCGCGCATGGCGGCGATGATGCCGGTCGCATTCTGGTTGGCGATCTTGCCCTGGTCGGTCGCCATGCCGGACGTGGTATAGCGCTTGGAGAGCTCGACGCTCGAATAGGCCTCGCGCTGCGCGAGCGCCAGATCCTTGACGTGCACGTCGTTCTGGTAATCGACGAAGGCCTTCGATCGCGCACCGCCGACATACCAGACGGGCGAATGGACGCTGGAGCGAGCCTCCTCGACCGCAGGGACATCGGTTCCGGACGCAGTCCGCTCCAGCTTTGCAAGAACGGCAAAGGCCTTTGCCGCACCATCGGCCAGAGCCTCTGCGAGCGTTTCGAGGCCGTTCGCGGCGCCGGCGAGCGTGAGACGAGGGTCGCTGTCCGGCGCCAGGAACACCTGCTTCTCTTCGGACCAGACGGGCTTTGCGCCGCGCTGGCAGGCGAGATGGATCGTCGGCGTCCAGCCGCCGGACATGGCGAGCGCGTCGCAGGCGATCTCTTCCTCGAAGCCAGCACGTTCGACGATGATGGAGCCGAGGCGCTTGCGGCCCTGCGTATCGACGACGCCGGCGCTGCGGACGACGCGGACGCCATCCGGCACGCGGTCATCGGCGCCGGCGCGGGTATCGACGATTGCGGTGACCTGTATGCCGGCGGAGACGAGGTCCTGCGCGGTGCGGTAGCCGGTGCCGCCATTGGTGAAGACGGCAACGCGATCGCCCGGCGAGACGCCGTAGCGGTTCACATAGGTTGACGTGGCGGACGCCGTCATGATGCCGGGCTTGTCATTGCCGCCGAAGACGAGCGGACGCTCGATCGCGCCGGTTGCCAGCACCGCATGATGGGCGTGGATGCGCCAGAGGCGTTCCACCGGCCTGTCATGCGAAGGCACGGCCACGTGCTTCTGCACCTTCTCGACGGCACCGAAGACCATGTCGTCATACCAGCCGAAGACGGTCGTGCGCGGCATGAGCGTCACGTTGCCGAGGCTCTGCAGCTCGGCGACGGTGGTTGCCGCGAAATCCGCCGCCTTCGCGCCATCAACGGAGGCCATGGACGGAAGCAGCGAACCGCCGAGACGGAAATCCTCGTCGGCGAGGATGACACGGAGCCCGGCACGGCCCGCGGTCAGCGCCGCCATAAGCCCGGCCGGACCGGCACCGACCACCAGCAGGTCGCAATGCGCCCAGGCTTTCTCATAGCGGTCCGGATCCGCCTCCATCTCCAGCCTGCCGAGGCCGGCTGCCATGCGGATGAAGGGTTCGTAGACCTTCTCCCAGAAGGCCTTCGGCCACATGAAGGTCTTGTAGTAGAAGCCGGCGCCGAGGAAGGGCGAGAGCAGGCTGTTGAGCGAGCCCACATCCCATTCCAGCGAGGGCCAGCGGTTCTGGCTGCGGGCTTCCAGCCCCTGATAGAGTTCGGCGACGGTGGCGCGCGTGTTGGGCTCGGTGCGCCCTCCCCGGCCGAGCGTCACGAGTGCGTTCGGCTCCGCCGACCCCGCCGTCAGGATACCGCGCGGACGGTGATACTTGAACGAGCGGCCGACCAGAAGCTGGTCGTTGGCGATGAGCGCCGAGGCGAGCGTGTCGCCCTCGTAGCCCGAAAGCGTCTTGCCGTCGAAGGTGAAGGAAAGGCTGCGGCTGCGGTCGACGAGACCGCCGCTCGAAAGACGGGACCCGGTCATTCCACCGCCTCCCCGGCCTTCAGGGCCTGCTGCGCATCGGTGACGCCGTAGACCTCGTGGGTCAGCGTGTCGCGTTCCACCACCAGCCAGCGCCGGCAACCGAGCACATGGTGCCAGAACTCCTTGTGCCGGCCCTTGGGGTTATCGCGGATGAAGACGAACTTGTGCCAGACCTCGGCGGGCGCCTGCGGAGAGGGGCGCATGCGCGTGGCATCGCCCTTGATCGAGAACTCTTCCTTCGGCCGCGTGCCGCAATGGGGGCATGAGATGAGACTTGCCATGGTGAACTTGCCTTAGTGCAGATTGGGTTGCGGGCCCTTGCCGGCCTCGTCGATGGCGTAGCCGCGCTCGAACCGGTCGAGGCGCATGAAGCGGCTCACCTCGTGGCTTTCGCCCTTCGCGATCAGATGCGCGAAGCAGAAGCCCGAGGCGGGTGTGGCCTTGAA
>CAMFHT010000250.1 GCA_945952245.1 uncultured Rhizobium sp.
GGCTGAAGATCTCGCGGGTCACGCGGATGGCGTGACGGAACTTCACCCAGTCCTCCGGGTCGCTCATGTAGTTGAAGCGCAGCACCGGCGCTTCCTTGAAGTCCGGCGAGCGCAGAGTGACGGAGCCACGCGACTTCGACATGTTGTAGCCCACATGCGCCTGGAAACCGTGCCCGTCCGCTGCCGACTTGCCGTCATAGGAAATCGCGATCGGCAGGAAATGGTACTGGATGTCGGGCCATTTCACGCCCGGTGCCGAGCGGATGAAGGCCGCGGCCTCGAACTGGTTGGAGGTGCCGAGACCCTTCTTGAAGAACAGCCATTGCGCGCCGACGACACCCATCCAGAACCAGTTGTTCTTGGAGTGCAGCGTGATCGGCTGCGTCGCGCTGAACTGGTGGTAGTATTCGAGATGGTCCTGCATGTTCTGGCCGACGCCGGGACGGTCCGCGACGACGGGAATGCCCATCTCCTGCAGGTGCTGCGCCGGGCCGATGCCGGAGAGGAGCAGGATCTTCGGCGAGTTGAAGGCGGAGGCCGCAACGATCACCTCGCGGTTGGCGCGGATCACCTCGACCTTGCCATTGATCTCGACCTCCACGCCCACGGCGCGCCGGCCTTCCATCACCACCCTGCGGGCATAGCAGCGGATGAGGCGGCAGTTCGGCCGCTTCAGCGCCGGCTTCAGATAGGCATTGGCCGCAGACCAGCGCACGCCGTTATGGCTCGTCTGCTCCATCAGGCCGAAGCCTTCCTGCTGCTGGCCGTTGTAATCCTGCGTCACGGGAAAGCCCGCCTGCCGGCCGGCCTCGATGAAGGCCTTGTAGAGCGGATTGCGGATCTCGCCGCGGCGCACGTGCAGCGGACCGTCGGTGCCGCGCCAGCCGGCCTCGCCGCCATGGCTGTGCTCCATGCGCTTGAAATAGGGCAGCACGTCCGCATAGGCCCAGCCGCGGGCGCCGAGCTCCTCCCACCGGTTGAAGTCCTCCGCATGGCCGCGCACGTAGACCATGCCGTTGATGGAGGACGACCCGCCGATCACCTTGCCGCGTGGCGCGATCATGCGGCGGTTGTTGAGATGCGGCTCGGGCTCGGAAAGATAGCCCCAGTTGTAGCGGTCCATGTTCATGGGATAGGCCAGCGCCGCCGGCATCTGCACGAAGGGCCCGGCATCCGTGCCGCCGAATTCCAGCACGATGACGCTGTGCCGGCCATCCTCCGACAGCCGGTACGCCATGGCGGACCCCGCCGAGCCGGAACCGATGATGACGAAATCTGCCTGTTGAGTCACGATCTGCTCCAGTATATTAGTTAAGACTTAATCGACGGTATAGCTTTCCGCTATATTTTGTGATAGGCGTATCGCTACGGGCTAGGTTGTCAGGGTGAAAGACATCGTCTTCTCGCGTGAGGCCGACAGGGCGCTGCAGAAAATGCAGCCCAAAAGACGCCTCGCGATCATCGACAAGCTCAAAGCCTATGCCCGGGGCGAGATGGTCGACATCAGGAAGTTGAGGGGGGCCGAACTCTGGCGCATACGGGTTGGCAGTGACCGCGTGATCATCGATGACCAGGGCAGGGTCGTCTACGTCGTGGCCGCCGGCCCGCGCGGCAGCATCTACAAGGAGTGAAATCCCATGGGAAAGGTTCAGAGGCTCGAGATCGACGGCAAAGCCTATGTGCTTCTCAGCGAGGAAGACTACGAGGACCTGATGGACAGCCTTGAGGCCCAGGCCATCATGGCACGCATTGCCGCCGGCGAGGAAACCTGGCCCCTGGACGTGGTAGAAGCCAAGGCAAGGGGAGAAAATGCCGTCCGCATCTACCGCACCTATCGCGGCCTCTCCGTCTCCGAACTCGCCGAGGCCGCCGGCATCTCCCAGCCCTACCTTTCCGAAATCGAAAAGGGCAGGAAGACGGGCTCGGTCGATGTCTTGAAGCGCATCGCTGCTGCACTTCGCGTCGATCTGGAAGACATCGTCACGTAATGCGCAACGGCCGAACAGGCCAGCAGGGGCAGACCCAGCTGTGCCGTCACCGGTCATGATCGCATTTACCAAATCCACGTCTTCACCCGCTTTCCATTGCTTCGGCCCATCCAGTTCAGGCCTCTTCACGGTTCGAGGCTCGCTTTGCTCGCACCTCACCATGAGGGGCGCCGTATCTGCCGCTCGCTCCACTGCCCTCATCCTGAGGTGCCGGAGCGAAGCGGAGGCCTCGAAGGATCCTGCGCCGAGCCCGTGGCCGGATGGCTCGAGGCTCGCCTTGCTCGCACCTCACCATGAGGTCGCAGTCAATACGGCGATGCGACCGGCCCCATGCCGACATAGACCGTCTTCAGCTCCGAATAGTGATCGAGCGCCGCCGCCGAGTTTTCGCGGCCGAAGCCGGATTGCTTGGCGCCGCCGAACGGGATTTCCACGGGGCAGAGGTTATAGGCGTTGATCCAGGTCGTGCCGGCCTCGAGTTCGTCCACCACGCGGTGGGCGCGGGTGAGGTCTGCGGTGAAGACGCCGCCGGCGAGGCCGAATTCGGTGTCGTTGGCGCGGGCGATCACGTCCGCCTCGTCCTCGAAGTCGAGCACGCACATGACCGGACCGAAGATTTCCTCTCGCGCAATCGTCATCTCGTCGGTCACATCCGAAAAGACGGTCGGCTGGATGTAGAAGCCTTCGCCGGTCACGTTGTTCGGAATGCCGCCGCCGCTGACGAGCGTTGCGCCCTCGGCCTTGCCCTTGGCGATGTAGTCCAGAACCTTGGCGCGCTGGGCGTGGGAGACCATCGGGCCCATCTGCGTGTCCTCGTTCATCGGGTCGCCGATGACGATGGCTTCCGTCCGGGCCTTGAGCCGCTTCAGGAACTCCGCCTTGATGCCGGTGTGGACGTAGACGCGGGTGCCGTTCGAGCAGACCTGGCCGGTCGAGTAGAAATTGCCGAGCATGGCGCCGCCGATGGCGCTGTCGATGTCGGCATCGTCGAAGACGATGATCGGCGACTTGCCGCCGAGCTCCATGGTGACATGGCGAAGGCCTGATGCGGCGGCCTCATAGACCTTGCGGCCCGTCGGCACGGAGCCGGTCAGCGAGACCTTTGCCACGTCCTTGTGGTTGACCAGCAGCGGACCCGTCGTGCGGTCGCCCTGGATGACGTTGTAGAGCCCCTTCGGCAGGCCGGCCTCGATCAGGATCTCCGCCACCTTCAGCGCGCAGAGCGGCGTGTTTTCGGACGGCTTGAACACCATGGCATTGCCACAGACGAGGGCAGGGGCGCCCTTCCAGCAGGCGATCTGGGTCGGATAGTTCCAGGCGCCGATGCCGACGCAAACCCCGAGCGGCACCCGCTTGGTATAGGCGAAATCGCCGCCGAGCGGGATATAGTCGCCGTTCAGCGCCGAAGCCGCGATGCCGCCGAAGAATTCGAACGAATCCGCGCCGGAGGTGGCGTCGGCGACCGTCGTTTCCTGGATCGGCTTGCCGGTATCGAGCGTCTCGAGCTCCGAAAGCTCGCGGTTCCGCTCGCGGATGATCTCGGCGGCGCGCTTCAGGATGCGGCCGCGGGCGGTAGGGCTGGTCTTTGCCCATTCCTTCTGCGCCCGCTTGGCGGAGGCGATCGCCCGCTCGACGATCGCGGGCGTCGCGGCATGGAGTTTCGCGATCACCTCGCCCGTGGCCGGGTAGATGCAATCGAATGCGGTGCCGGCGGTATCTTCGATATACTCGCCGTCGATGAAGTGGCTGGCTTTCGGCTGTGCGCGCATCATTCGCCCCTCGGGTAACGCTTGGATTCTTCGAGAATGTTCAGGTCCATGTGGTTGCGCATGTAGCGCTCGGAGGCCTTCTGCAGCGGCTGGTGATCCCATGGATAATAGGCGCCGTTGCGCAGCGCCTCGTAGACCACCCAGCGCCGCGCCTGGCTTTCGCGCACGGCAGCGTCGAAATCTGCCATGTTCCAGCGCGCCCTGCGCTTGACGCGGAAGCCTTCCAGCACCTCGGCATGGGCCGGATCGGCAGCAAGGTTGTTGAGCTCGAAGGGATCTGCCTCGAGATCGAAGAGCTGTTCGGGATCGAGTTCGCAGTGGATGTATTTCCACTTGCCCTCGCGGATGCCGACGAGCGGCGCATAGGAGCCTTCCGCGGCATATTCCATCAGCACAGGCGCGGTGCGCGGCTTCCCGTTGATGACCGGCACGAGGCTCTCGCCATCGGTCCAGGGCATGATCTCGTCCATGGAAATGCCGGCGAGATCGCAGAGGGTCGGCGTCACGTCGAGGTTCGAGACCGGGGCGAGGTGCGTGCCGGGGGTGACGCCGGGGCCGGCGATCATCAGCGGCACGCGGGCGGAGCCCTCGAAGAAGTTCATCTTGAACCACAGGCCGCGCTCGCCCAGCATGTCGCCGTGGTCGGAGCAGAAGAAGATCAGCGTATCGTCCAGCATGCGGGTACGGGTCAGCGTATCCACGAGATCGCCCACCTTCTCGTCGAGATAGGAGATGTTGGCGAAATAGGCCTGGCGCGAGCGGCGGATGTCGCGCTCGGTCACGTCGAAGTTCTCGTAGTCGCAGGAATGGATGATGCGCTTCGAATGCGGGTCCTGCCGGTCTTCCGGCAGCGTGCCGACTTCCGGCAGGAGATGCGGGCAATCCTCGTAGAGATCCCAGAACTTCCTGCGCGCCACATAGGGGTCGTGCGGGTGGGTGAAGGAAACGGTCACGCACCAGGGGCGGCGGCCCGCATCGTCGTTTTCGCGGGAGAGCTGGTAGAGCTTCTGGTTTGCAAGGAAGCCCACCTCGTCGTCATATTCCATCTGGTTGGTGATCTCGGCCACGCCCGCACCGGTGACCGAACCCAGATTGTGATACCACCAGTCGATCCGCTCGCCGGGCTTGCGGTAATCCGGCGTCCAGCCGAAATCGGCGGGATAGATGTCGGTCGTCAACCGCTCTTCGAAGCCGTGCAGCTGGTCGGGGCCGACGAAATGCATCTTGCCCGAAAGCGCGGTGTAATAGCCGGCACGGCGCAGATGATGCGCGAAGGTGGGGATGGAAGAGACATATTCCGCCGCATTGTCGTAGACGCGGGTGCGGCTCGGCAGCTGGCCGGCCATGAAGGAGGCGCGGGCCGGCGCACAGAGCGGCGAAGACGTGTAATTGTTGACGAAACGGGCCGAGCGGGCCGCCAGCGCCTTCATGTTCGGCGCGTGCAGAAAGTCGGCGGGGCCATCGGGAAAGAACTTCCCGTTCAACTGGTCCACCATGATGATGAGGATATTCGGCCGCTTTGTCATTCTCGTTCCCTTATGGAATTTTTTGGTCTTGCCGGTGCCCGTCCGGCCTCTGCTGCCAGAAGGGCAGCGGGCGGTTCAGGTCATGCCGAGCTGCACGTTGATGTAGTCTTCGACCAGCGCCACCGATGCCTCGATGCTGATCGGAGCCGAGCGCAGGCCCTGGCGGATGTAGAGCCCGTCGATCATGGCCGCGGTGCCCTCCGCGATCCGGGCCGCGTCCCGCTCGCTCACCAGCGCCTTCAGCGCGGAAACCAGGTTCGAATGCAGCCGGCGGGCATAGACCGTCAGCAGCCGCCGCGTCTCTTCCGAGCGCTGCGCCTCGACGTAGAAGGCGAGCCAGGCGGCGATCGTCTCCGGCGCGAACTGGCTGGAATTGAAGCTTACGCGGATGACCGCCGACAGCCGCTCCCGCGGCGTCTCTGCTGTCTTCAGAACAGACGCCGCGTCTGCCTTCAGCTGGCGCAGCAGCGAGCGCATGGTCTCGATCAGCAACTGCTCCTTCGAGCCGAAGTAATGGTGTGCGAGTGCCGGCGAGACCCCCGCCTGCCGTGCGATCTCGGACATGGTCACCGACAGCGACCCGTGATCCCCGATCGCCTTCAGCGCCGCGTCTACCAGCGCCTTGCGGCGTATGGGTTCCATTCCAACCTTGGGCATGCCCTATCCTTCTTGATGGATGACAGATTATTTTTAATTGATCCGTCAATCAACAAAAAAGACGCGACATGAATGGCGCATTCGGGATGGTGGTTTTGTCCGCTTCATGCTACCCTAATTAACGTTTCACCACCCTCCTAATTAACGTTTCACCACCCTCCTAATT
>CAMFHT010000251.1 GCA_945952245.1 uncultured Rhizobium sp.
AGGTGATGCCGGTTTCCGCCTGCAGCCGCTTCAGCTCCACCTGCATTTCCTTGCGTAGCTTGTAATCGAGCGCGGAAAGCGGCTCGTCCAGCAGCAGGACCTTCGGTTTCGGGGCGAGGGCACGGGCAAGCGCCACGCGCTGCTGCTGGCCGCCGGAGAGCTGGCTGACCTTGCGGCTTCCATACTTCTCCATCCGCACCAGCTTCAGCATCTCTCCGACGCGGGCATCGATCTCCGCTTTCGACCGGCCGAGCATCTTCAGGCCGAAGCCGAGATTTTCCGAGACCGTCATGTGCGGGAAGAGGGCGTAGTTCTGGAACACGGTGTTGATCGGCCGCTTGTAGGGCGGCATGGCGCCGATATCGGTGCCGTCGAGCAGGATTTCGCCCGTGGTCGGAAATTCGAAGCCGGCGATCATCCGGAGCAGGGTGGTCTTGCCGCAGCCCGAGGGTCCCAGAAGCGTGAAGAATTCGTTCTGGCGGATCGAGAGGCTGGCGTTCTTGACGGCCGTAACCGCACCGTCGCCCGCTCCGTAGGTCTTGGACACGCCACGGATGTCGATAGCATTTGACGAAGGCATAATGTGTTGTTCACCCTGTTTTATTGCTTGTTTTTCGTTGAGGGGCAGAAGACCACGCTGCCCCTTCTTTGACAATGCTGTTTTTGCGCCTGCGAAGCCGCGCGTGCGTTATTGCTTTTTCCAATCAAACGGATCGGAAATTCCTATACTTCCCGCCGATGATCGTCGCGACCGAGGAGAGCGTATGGATCTGATCTTCGGCAACGGCTTCGATGTCGCCCGAAAGGATGACGAGGTCTGCGAGGTAGCCCGGCTTGATCCGCCCCTTGCGGTCTTCGGCGAACTCCGCATAGGCACCTTCCACCGTGTAGCCGGCAATCGCCTCGTCCAGCGAGAAACTCTGGTCGATGCCGTCCTCGCTCCAGGGCTTGCGGATCACGGCGGCCTCGATGCCGCGGATCGGGCAGATGGGGGATACCGGCCAGTCGGAAGCGAAGGGAATGTGGGCGCCCGCATCCTTGAGGGTGCGCCAGGCATAGGAGTAATCCCAGCGTGCCTTGCCGATCTTCGTCAGCGTCGGCTCAAGCGGCAGGCCCATGGCGCCCGGCGGGTGCGGAGGCTGCATGGAGGCGATGACGCCAAGCTCCGCAAAGCGCTTCACGTCGTCGGGGTGGATCACCTCGATATGCTCGATGCGGTGGCGGCTGTCGCGCGGGCCGTTGAGCCCGCGGGCATTTTCGAAGGCGTCGAGCACGGCGCGCACGGCGCCATCGCCGATCGAATGCACCGCGATCTGCAGGCCGCGGCGATCTGCTTCCGCAACGGCGGCGCGGAAATGCTCCTCGGTGAAGAGCGGTTCGCCATTGCCGCCATCGTCGGCGAAGGGTTCGAGCATGACGGCGGTGCCGCTGTCGATCACGCCGTCATAGAAGAACTTGACGAGGCCGGACGTGATGTACTCGCCATTGAAGCGTTCGGCCATCTCGCTCGCGCGGTCCAGCATGTCGAGCGTCATGAAGGGCTTGTAGTGGAAGGGGATCTTGATGCGGCACGGCAGCGAGCCGTCTTCCTTCAGCACGGCCTCCAGGAGTTCAAGCTGGTAGCGGTTGCCGTCCATGTTCTGGATGGAAGTGATTCCGTGCCGGGCGCAGTAATCCAGGCCGCGGCGCATGACGTCCATGTCGTAGCGGAAGGTTTCCTCGTCCGGATAGGGATCGGGCTCGAGGCCGGAGGCAAGGCCCTGGCGGAAGCGGTCGAAGCCGGACATGGTGAGAAGCGGATTGAAGGCTTCCATCTCGCGCAGCTCGCCCGAGGCAAGTCCGTCAGGACCCATCACGATCTCGTTGCCCGGCGGTACGGTGCCGCCATGCAGCAGGCCGGCCATTTCCAGCGCCATGGTGTTCGCCCAGGCGGTGTGGTGGTCATGGGCGAAGATGACGAGCGGGCGGTCCTTCAGCACCGCGTCGAGGTGATGCCGGTTGACCGGGACGCCGGGATAGAGCGGCGCATAATCATAGCCCTGCGCATAAAGCACCTTTTCGTCCGGCTTTTCCGCCGCAAAGCGGTGCACGGCAGCCGTGAGCGCCTCCATGCCCTTCGGGACGGCGAGCTGCAGGTGATCGAGCTCGGCGGAGCCGGAGAAGATGTGCATGTGATTCTCGGAAAAGCCCGGAAGAACCGACGCGCCGCCGGCATCGATGATTCGCGTGTCCGACCCCTTGAGCGCCTCGATCTCGACGCGCGATCCGACAGCGAGTATCCGCCCGTCACCAATCGCCACGGCTTCCGCCGCAGGTCTTGCGGGGTCGAAGGTCTTTACCCGCGCATTGATGAGGATGGTCTCTGCTGTTCCGGCCATGATGGTCGCCCCTGTTCCTTTAAGCTTGAACCACAGGCTAAGCGGGGAGGGGCTGAGATGGCAATGGGGAAATTATATGTTCGTGTAATTGTGGTGGGGAATACGACGCTTGTCCGCTCAGAGGACAAATGTGCCGGTCTAAGAGACTATGATGACCGTCCAGAGCGCTTCCGCAACAGTTCTCGTTCCATCGACGCGGCAAGCTCGGGAAAAACGTCGCGAAACGGTCGGGCTGCTGCGATCTGTTCTTCTGTCAGTTCGGGATTGTCAGGATCAGACGCGATCATCGCCTGTATCTCGGCTTCTTCCTCATCCGAGAGGGGCCTATCTGCGGAATACCTTATCGCCATGAGCTAAGCCTCCCAGACACTTCGGCGCAACAGGCATTGAATGCCATATCCAGATCATAATCGGGGAGGAAAAAATGGTGGGCGATGAGAGACTCGAACTCCCGACATCTTCGGTGTAAACGAAGCGCTCTACCAACTGAGCTAATCGCCCGTCCTGGCTGGCCGTTGTTGGCCCCGCCGTTTCGGTGGCCGTGATCTATGCGGATCGGAGAAAAACCGCAAGACTGTTTTTGCAGATTTTTTCATTTTTTTTGACAGCCGCAGCGAAAAGCCCGGAAATGCGGGGCTTCCTTATAAGGGGAAAAAGGGGAGGCCAAATCCGCCGTCGATTTTTCACAAGCGCGTGACAGTTTGTCTTGAAACCTGCTTGACACCCATGAACGAACCCCTTAGTTAGCCGCTCATCGAACGGCGCGGGCCGGTCGGGACGGGAAGGCAAACGCCTGAACGTGTTTCAGAAAGTGCGGGTGTAGCTCAGTCGGTTAGAGTGCCGGCCTGTCACGCCGGAGGTCGCGGGTTCGAGCCCCGTCACTCGCGCCATTCTGGAACTGTCCGGTTGGGCCCACGGGCTCATCAATGCGCGGGTGTAGCTCAGTCGGTTAGAGTGCCGGCCTGTCACGCCGGAGGTCGCGGGTTCGAGCCCCGTCACTCGCGCCATTTCTTTCTCCTGACAAACTGCAATTATTTGTCGCACCACCCCTTGGTGTGGCCTTTGCAGTCATTACATATCGATTAAATTCCTCCGAGATTTGAAGGCCTTGTGCGTTGCACAAAGGTTAAACGGGCAGGGGACGGTTCCACTCTGGAACGCTTTAAACGTCATCTTCACCGGGCGCTGTAAGGTCTTCTAATTCTGCACAATTTCGAAGATCGAGGATTCCATCCGGAGCAAATTTCCGGTAGTGGTTGAAAAGCACGTGGAAGCCTTGCGCTCCCGCGCGTGCTGCGCTAACGAACTCCGCATTGTTATATTCTAATCGGCTTGCTGGCTCCTTGAGTCGCGCGTGCCGCCGGGCACGAAGAAGCAAGCAGGGATGAGCATCATGACTGGTCTTCTCAGTTCCTATATTCCGATCGCCATCTTCATCGGCATCTCGCTGGTCATCGGCCTGGCGCTTCTGATTGCGCCATTTGCCGTTGCGTACAAGGCGCCGGATTCGGAAAAGCTCTCGGCCTATGAATGCGGGTTCAACGCATTCGATGACGCGCGCATGAAGTTCGACATCCGCTTCTATCTGGTGTCGATCCTCTTCATCATCTTCGACCTCGAAGTCGCCTTCCTGTTCCCCTGGGCTGTTTCGTTCAGCGCCATCGGCTGGTTCGGCTTCTGGTCCATGATGGTGTTCCTCGGCGTGCTGACCATCGGCTTTATCTATGAATGGAAGAAGGGAGCTCTCGAATGGGAGTGATCGACGGTACCCTGGTTGCGCCGCAGCCGAAGGGCATTCTGGACCCGCGGACCGGCCAGCCGATCGGCAGTGACGACAAATTCTTCGGCGAGATCAACAACGAGCTCGCCGACAAGGGCTTTCTGGTCACCTCGACGGACGAGCTCATCAACTGGGCGCGCACCGGCTCGCTGATGTGGATGACCTTCGGCCTCGCCTGCTGCGCCGTGGAAATGATGCAGATGTCGATGCCGCGCTACGATGCCGAGCGCTTCGGCTTTGCGCCGCGCGCCAGCCCGCGCCAGTCCGACGTGATGATCGTGGCCGGCACGCTGACCAACAAGATGGCGCCCGCGCTCCGCAAGGTCTACGACCAGATGCCCGAGCCGCGCTACGTGATCTCGATGGGGTCCTGCGCCAACGGCGGTGGCTATTATCACTATTCCTATTCCGTCGTGCGCGGCTGCGACCGCGTGGTGCCGGTGGATATCTACGTTCCGGGCTGTCCGCCCACGGCAGAGGCGCTGCTCTACGGCGTCATGCTGCTGCAGAGGAAGATCCGCCGCACCGGAACGATTGAACGGTAAGGGCAGGGGCCGATCCGATGACCATAGACGTGCTGAACCAGCTTGCCTCAACCCTTCAGGAAGCCAAGGGCGACCTCGTCGCCGCTTCGAACCTGAACCATGGCGAGCTGACCGTGGAGACGACGCCGGCCAACATCATCGCGCTCCTGACTTTCCTGCGCGACGACAGCCGCTTCGGCTTCGTGAACTTCATCGACATCTGCGGCGTCGACTGGCCGGAGCGCCCCGAGCGCTTCGACGTGGTCTACCACCTGATGTCGCCGAAGAAGAACGCCCGCATCCGCATCAAGGTGGCGGTGGCCGAGGACGAGACGGTTCCGTCCGCAACCCCGGTCTATCCCGGCGCCGACTGGTTCGAACGCGAGACCTGGGACATGTACGGCATTCCCTTCACCGGCCATCCGGACCTGCGCCGCATCCTGACCGACTACGGTTTCGAAGGCCATCCGCTGCGCAAGGATTTCCCGACCACGGGTTATGTCGAAGTCCGCTACGACGACGCCGCCAAGCGCGTGATCTACGAGCCGGTCGAGTTGAAGCAGGAATTCCGCAGCTTCGACTTCCTGTCCCCTTGGGAGGGAACGGATTACGTGCTTCCGGGGGATGAGAAGGCGAAATGAGTGAGTAGTGAATAGTGAATAGAGGGGGACAGTGTGGAGCCACCGTTGGATGATCGAAAGATCCTTTCGCACAGGGATTTGAAGGTCTGGAAGGCTTCCGTTGAACTCGCTGTTCGCTGCTATGAACTAACCCGGGCTTTTCCAAAGGAGGAAATGTTCGGTCTCACTTCTCAAATCAGGCGAGCCGCAGTTTCGGTTGCGGCAAACATCGCAGAGGGGTATGGGCGTGAAAACCCGGGGTCCTTTGTGCAGTTCCTCCGAATGGCACAGGGCTCCCTCAAGGAATTGGAAACGCATATGGTTATCGCCGAGCGGATAGGCATTCTTGATGGCAAGGAAGCGGCGGCGGTGCTGAGTGCGAGCGAAGAGAATGGCAAGATGTTGAGATCGCTCATAAGGGTGACTCAACGGAAACAGGGAAATGGATAGGGTCTAGCGGATCTCCACTATTCACTATTCACTATTTCACTATTCACTCTAGGACGCGTTGAGATGAACGAACACAATGTCCGCAACTTCAACATCAATTTCGGACCGCAGCATCCTGCGGCGCACGGCGTGCTTCGTCTTGTGCTGGAGCTTGACGGCGAAATTGTGGAGCGCGTGGACCCGCATATCGGCCTGCTTCACCGCGGGACCGAAAAGCTGATCGAGACGAAGACCTTCCTGCAGACGCTGCCCTATTTCGACCGGCTCGACTACGTGGCGCCGATGAACCAGGAGCATGCCTACTG
>CAMFHT010000252.1 GCA_945952245.1 uncultured Rhizobium sp.
TTTCCGAGCTGGTCGGCGAGCTTTCGCGCCTTCTCGTCCGCGGGGGAAGGGGGCCTCTGCTGCGGATTGCCGGCCTGGAGATTGTTCATCAGCCGCTGCATCTGGTTCAGCATTTCCTGCGCCGCATCCTTGTTGCCGGAGCGGGCCATGTTTTCCAGCTGGTCCAGCATGCGCTCCAGATCCTGCTGGCGAATGACGTTCTTCGCCTCCGCCTGCATGTTGGGCTTCATGCCCTGCATGCGCTTGGCGAGTGCGGCCATGTATTCCTTCATCGCCTTGCGCAGTTCATCCATCAGCGCCTGGATTTCCTTGTCCGGCGCATTTCGCTTCAAAGCATCGGCCAGCGACTTCTGCGCGTCGCGCACCTTCTTCTCGGCGACGGAGACGTCGCCGCCGTCGATGCCGATCGCGATCTCCCAGAGATAGGCGGCTGTATCCTTGAGATCGGCCTCGTTTGCGGCAAGCGCCATGCGGGCACGGGCGGATTTGATCAGCAGGTAATGGGTCGGTTTCGGGATCGCCTCGTCGCCGCGCAGCGTGATCGCGTCGTTATAGTCGATCGCCTTCTGCAGATCGCGGACGTCGAGCGAGAAGATCTGCCGCTCTTCGGCAACGGCAGCGGCGAGCGGATTGCCGAAGCTGCGCGCGGGAAGCACCATGTCGATCGGGGCGCTGCGTGCCGTTTGCCCCGCGCCGTCTTCGGCCAGCAGCGAAATGCGCACGCGCTTGCCGGCGAGCGGGTGTTCCGTCAGATTGCGGCTGGACATGCCCTTCAGCTCCCTGCCCTGGCCTTTCGGCAGATCGAGCGGATAGTCTGGCAAGGGGAAAAGCGGCAGCGCCTGCGGCGGCTGGTCGAGTGGCACGATATCGGCCCGCGCCGATTTCAGCCCATAATCGTCCGAGGCCTTGAACTTGATTTCGAGTGCGCCATTGACTGTGCGCCGCGGCTTGCCGTCGAAGGCGATCTTCGGCGCCTCATCGGGGATGAGCGTCAGCGGATAGTTGCGGTCGCCGACGGAGAGCGCGCCGTCGGTCTCGAGCTTCAGCCGGTAGCTCTGTGCCTCCAAAGCCACGGCTTCGCCCTTGGCAGGCGCCTGCGGCTTCAGCGCAATAGCAGCGCCGCCGGTCGCCGGAATAAACAGCACCGGCGCCGTCTCGGTACCGCCGCTCAGCCGCACGCTGACTTCGGAGAATTGCGGGACGGGCGGCGACTTCGTACCCTCGGCCAGCGTAATGGAAGGCTTGCCGGTGTAGGAAGGCGGCGAGACCCAGACGTCGATGCGTAGGCCCGCCGTTTCCGATCCTGCGGAATGATTGCGGAAGGCATCGCTGATCCGCCCTGCCGCGCCGGAGAAGGAGAAGCCGAGCGCAATCGTGAAGACGAGTGCAGGCACGACGCGAAGGCCCGATGGATCGAACCGGCTCACATCCGGCCTCGGCCCGCCGGCTTCCAGCTCTCCGATCACCGCCTGAAGCCGGGCACGGTGCCGCTCCCAGAGTGCGCGGGCGAACGGCGTATCGGTTACGGGCGCGTCGTCCTGTGCGGAAATCGCCTGATGCGGCAGACGGTTTTGCGTCTCGAGCCGATGATCTGCCTCGGCAAGCGAGGGCCAGCGGAGGGTGCGGAAAGGGAGGAGGCTTGCGAGGAAGGCAAAGGTCAGGGCGAAGACGGCGGCCCAGCGCAGCCAGTCCGGCAGCACGGCATAGAGCCCGAACCAGGCTGCGGAGAGAAACAGCGAAAGCAGGCTGAGCGGCAGGATGAGGAGCGGCAGCGCCTGCTCCGCAAAGAGAGCAAGGCGAGCCTCGAACCGCGCCGCCGCGAGCCGGCGCTTCAGGCCGGCATCCTGCCCGTCATCCTTCACCCGCACGTCCTTCGAACCCATCCTTGAACTCCACCTGATTGCAGGCAGGATAGCATTCTTTGTGGCGAAGACGAGGGCAGCTGGTGGAATTCGCGGATTGGCCTGTTATTTCAGCCAGTCCGGTACCGAATCGAGCGCGATGATCTGTTCGTAGCTCGGCCGTTCGCGCACCACGTGGAAATCGCGACCGTTGACGAGCACCTCGGGCACCAGACGGCGCGTGTTGTAGGTTCCGGCCTGCACGGCGCCATAAGCCCCCGCAGAGCCCACGGCCATCAGATCGCCGGCCTTCGGCATTGCCATTTCCCGGTCGAGCGCCAGATAATCGCCCGTTTCGCAGACCGGGCCGACCACGTCGGCGCGGATGCGGGGTGCGTTCGCGGCGGTCACCGTGACCGGGCGGATCTCGTGATAGGCCTCGTAGAGGGTCGGGCGGATGAGGTCGTTCATAGCGGCATCGACGATGACGAAGGTCTTCTCGCCGCCATCCTTCACGTAGATGACTTCGGTGACGAGAATGCCGGCATTGCCGACGATCAGCCGGCCGGGTTCCGTCACGATCTTGCAGCCGAGCCCCTTGAGCTGGTTCTTCACCGTCTCGGCATAGGCATCGGGCAGGGGAGGCGGCGTGTTGTCTTCGCGGTAGGGTATGCCGAGGCCGCCGCCGATGTCGACGTGCTCGATGTCGTGTCCGTCGCCCCGCAGCACGTCCACGAGCTCGCGCAGCAGCCGGAAGGCATCCTCGAAGGGCTGCAGCTCGGTGATCTGGCTGCCGATGTGCATGTCGATGCCGGTGACCTGGATGCCGGGAAGGGTTGCTGCGTGGGCATAGACCGCACGGGCGCTGTCGAAGGAAATACCGAACTTGTTTTCCTTCTTGCCGGTCGAGATCTTCGCGTGCGTGCGCGCATCCACGTCCGGATTGATGCGGAAGGATACGGGAGCCTTCAAGCCCATCAGCAGGGCGCGCTTGTTCAGCACTTCGAGCTCGGGCTCGGACTCGACGTTGAAGCAGTAGATGCCGGAGGCAAGCGCCAGATCCATTTCGGAGACGGTCTTGCCGACGCCGGAGAACATGATGCGATCCGTCGGGAAGCCGGCCGCCAGTGCGCGACGGAGTTCCCCTTCGGAGACCACGTCGACGCCGGCGCCGAGCCGGGCGAGCGTCTTCAGCACAGCCTGGTTCGAGTTCGCCTTCATGGCATAGCAGGTGAGGTTGTCAACGTCGCCGAAGGCTTCGGAGAAGACCCGGAAATGGCGTTCCAGCGTGGCGGTGGAATAGCAGTAGAACGGCGTGCCGACCTGATCCGCGATCTCGGTTACGGCAACCTCTTCGGCGTGAAGGACGCCGTCACGATATTCAAAATGGTTCACGGCAGTCGGGACCTGTCTGGCAAGGGATCAAAGAAGCGGATCGAGCAGGAAAGGCTTGTCCGGCTGGGCGGGAATGGCCTGGCCCTGCTTGCCGAGCTTGTCGCCATTCTTCAGCGCCACGCTCGGCGGGTCGAGATCGCCCTTGCGGCCGCAGGCGGAAAGGGCCATGGCAATGCCGAGCATGAGCGCGAGCGGCACGAGCAAGGGCTTGAGTTTCGGCATGGTTTTCCTCATCGGTCGCAGCGGAAAGGGCAGGCTCGGGAAGCCGGTTCTAATGGAAAAGAGGGACGAGAGCAAAGCCATTCTCGGGCTCGGGCCCTCGTGCAACAGCTCAGAGCCGGCCGCGCCAGTAGGCGATCTGCTTGCGTACCTGGGCTGGCGCCGTGCCGCCATAGCTCTGGCGTGAGGCGACCGAGGCTTCGACCGTCAGCACCGAATAGACGCCCTCGTTGATGACGGGATTAATCGCCTTCAGCTCGTCGAGCGTGAGCTCGGAGAGGGTGCAGCCACGGGCTTCGGCCGCCGCTACCGCGCGGCCGGTGACGTGATGCGCCTCGCGGAAGGGAAGGCCCGCCTCGCGCACCAGCCAGTCGGCGAGGTCGGTCGCGGTGGAATAGCCGGAGCCGGCGGCATCCTTCATGCGGTCCGTCCGTACGGTCAGGTCGCGCATCATGCCGGTCATGGCGGCCAGCGCCAGTTCCAGACTCTCGGCAGCATCGAAGACCTGTTCCTTGTCTTCCTGCATGTCCTTGGAATAGGCGAGCGGCAGGCCCTTCATCACGGTCAGCAGTGCGATCAGCGAGCCGTTGATGCGGCCGGTCTTGGCGCGCACGAGTTCGGCTGCATCCGGGTTCTTCTTCTGCGGCATGATCGAGGAGCCGGTCGAGAAGGCGTCGGACAGGCGCACGAAGCCGAATTGCGGCGTCGTCCAGATGACGATTTCTTCCGCAAGGCGTGAGAGATGCATGGCGGCAATGGCGGCAACCGAGAGGAATTCCAGCGCAAAATCCCGATCCGATACCGTATCGATGGAATTTCGGGTCGGCTCGCGAAAGCCGAGCGCTGCAGCCGTCATGTGCCGGTCGATCGGATAGGGCGTGCCGGCAAGCGCAGCCGCACCGATCGGGCTTTCATCGAGGTGTTCGATGGCATGGCGCACACGGGCTCGATCCCGGCCGAACATTTCCACATAGGCCATGCAGTGATGGCCGAAGGTCACGGGCTGGGCGGTCTGGAGATGGGTGAAGCCGGGCATGACGGTTTCGGCATGTTCTTCGGCGCGGTCGAGGAAGGCGGCAATCAGCTTGGTCAGCGCCGCATCGGTGCGCTCGAGTTCGGCCTTGACCCAGAGACGGAAATCCAGCGCGACCTGATCGTTGCGTGAGCGGGCGGTGTGAAGCCGCCCGGCCGCGGGGCCGATGAGCGTTGCCAGCCGTGCCTCGATATTCATGTGAATGTCTTCAAGCTTGCGTGAGAAGGCGAAGTTTCCGCTTTCGATCTCGCCGCGGATGGTGTTCAAACCGGAGACGATCGCGTCGCGGTCGCTCTCGCTGATGATGCCCTGCTTCGCGAGCATCGTTGCATGGGCGATGGAGCCGCGAATATCCTCGGCATAGAGCTTCTTGTCGAAGTCGATGGAGGCATTTATCTCCTCCATGATGGCGTCGGGGCCCGAGGCGAAACGTCCGCCCCACATCTGATTGGAAGACTTGCTTTCGGAAGTGCCGTTGGCCATGCGCTCGATACCCTGGAGACTTTGATGACGTTGAAAAAGCCCTTCGGCCTTCCCCCTGTCCTGCTTGTGGCCGCAGCACTCGTTGCCGGCGGCCTTGCCGGTTTCGCAGCGGTATACGTGATGGGCATGGGGTCTGGCAATGGTGGCACCACGGCCGCTGCCGCAACCTCCTCGACCGATGGCTGCGACATCCCGGCGGCAAAGAAGACGGCAATTCTCCAGGCTGCGAAGGGGCAGGTCGCGGCCATGAGCCCGATCGAGGAGCCGCGACGCCTGAACCTCTCGTTCAAGGATGGGGCAGGCAAGGACAAGACGCTTGCGGATTTTGCCGGCAAGACGGTGTTGCTCAACCTCTGGGCCACCTGGTGCTACCCCTGCCGCGAGGAAATGCCGGCGCTCGACCGCCTGCAGAACGAGGCGGGCAGCGATCAGTTCGAGGTCGTGACTGTCAACATCGACACGGGCAGCGATGAAAAACCGAGAAAGTTCCTGCAGGATACGAACATCCTGCATCTCGCCCCCTACCGCGACAGCTCGATGGGCGTGTTCAACACCATGAAGAAGGAGGGTCTGGCCCTCGGCCTGCCGGTGACGCTGCTGATCGATGCAAAGGGATGTGCGCTTGGCTCGATGAACGGCCCGGCACACTGGGACAGCCCGGATGCCAAGGCGCTGATTCAGGCTGCCATGTGATCTCAGGGAAAAGCCTGGCGGCCATGGCCGCCCAATCTTTGGTCAGCGGGTCGGAACGGGATGTTCGCCGCGGTAGTCGTAGAAGCCTCGGCCGGATTTGCGGCCGAGCCAGCCGGCTTCGACATATTTCACCAGGAGCGGGCAGGGACGGTACTTGCTGTCGGCCAACCCGTCATGCAGCACCTGCATGATCGACAGGCAGGTGTCGAGGCCGATGAAATCCGCAAGCTGCAAGGGGCCCATGGGATGGTTCGCGCCGAGCCGCATGGCGGTGTCGATGGCTTCGACCGTGCCGACGCCTTCATAGAGCGTGTAGATTGCCTCGTTGATCATCGGCAGCAGGATGCGGTTGACGATGAAGGCCGGGAAGTCCT
>CAMFHT010000253.1 GCA_945952245.1 uncultured Rhizobium sp.
CGCCGGCACAAACGCAGGCGCTCCACTGGATGGTTTTCTCACCGCCGTGCACAGCGCGGCTGGTGGCCGTCACGGGGCACCGGCGCAGCATCACGTCCGATGAGCTGCTCATCCACCGGACGTGATGCTGCATTGGATGAGGCAAGGCCTGCGAGCGCGTCAGGTAGGGCAGACCGCTGAAGCCTGGCTAACCACGAGCTGGCCTGCGGGGTACAGCCGTTGGCCACAGCAGGAGTTCGTCCGCAGGCACTGCTTGAATCTTCGCAGTCTTGCAGGCGTAGTCCAGCGTGCCAGGAAGATGGAATACGCCGGACGCGTGGATCTCACCTTCTGGGTTCAGGCGACGCCAGAGGTCCTGCAACCTGCCCGTCTCGACGAGTTCGACAAACCGCTCCACCAGCGAACGGCCGCGCAACTCGATCTCAGGGAGAAGCAGCACGAAGTGGGCGTGATCGAACTTGTCGCCAACATGGCGAGCAAGCGGAGAGCGCTTGCTCGTGCCCTTGTAGCGCGGTTCGTCAAGCGCGCCGAGGCCGAGAGGCTGGCGCTCGAAGTGACGGTAATAGCGGCTGCCAAAAAGCTCGCGAAGCAGGAAACAGTAGAACTGCTCAAGATCGCCAATGAAAGCTGCCTTCGCATCTGAGGCAGGCATTGCCAGCGCCAGTCCGTTGCGAACCTCGTTGCGGCTCGGGGACAAGTTCGTGTCACTGCCATGAGGCAGGTAGTACTTACGATAGCGATCGAAAACCGGCGTGAGGAACACGAAGCGCCCAGGCTGTTTGCGAGATTGCGCGTGAAGCCATTCTGAGAGCTCGGTGAGTAACAGGCGATCTCTGGACATAGGTATCCACTTGGCTCCCGAAGGAACCCCTTTCGACGATGAAGTCGTGCGGCCGTGACCCTACGTATGACGCGAGGGGAGCAGCGCGATGTTGGGTGAGGGAGCTTCGCCCTACGATGGGGCGCGGATAGCTCCGGCGGCTTGCTCCGCCGGAACCTGGATCTTGGTGTTGCGGGCTGCTCGTGCGGCAGCGCCGAGATCGGAGCGCCGCCACACGGCAGGACGCTTGCCCATGCGATAGGACCAAAGCGGACAGGTGGTCCGCGTGCACTTGCGGATCTCGGCGACGCTTCCGTTGCTGCAAGTGCGGCAGAAGGCGCGAATGCAGTCCAACGGCAAATCGGGGCCGTGGCCGAGCGCGCGCAGCTCCTCTTCCGACATATCGTCGGGATGCCGGCCGATAAGCTCACCCGTCTTCGGATCGATGACGAGGCCAAGCTCCTGACGAGGATCGGTGTTCACGCCGGTCCTCCCGACTTCCAGCGCGGCAGCTGCGCGGTGAACGCCTCCAGATCCTCGTGGCGGGCCAGGGTGCGACCGCCGAGCCGGATGGCCGGAAGCGCACCCGAACCGATCAGTTCGAAGAGCTTGGTTTTGCCGATACCGAGCGATCGCGCGGCCTCGGCAGTGGTGAGTGCAAGCGGTGAGGTGTTGGGGTGATTCAAACTGGTTCTCCTTCGATCGACCGGCCTCAAACCGGTTCGCAGGAGAGGGTTGGCAGCAATTAATTCGTGCCGAGCGTACTATTGAAAGATATTACTAGCCGGCTAAGTCTTTATCTTCTCTTTCCTCGGTCGGCCTCTGCCGCGTTTCAGCGACTGCTCAGCCTCCAGTGCTTCCCGCGCGCTCACGAGCTCCGGCTCATCGGAAAGTCGGGAAGCTCGGATATCGCCAGCGGGCATACAATTCTTGATAGTGTGAAGCGAGTATCGCGATCCGTTGCGCGTCCTTATGTCGAGCTCATCAAGGACAAAATTGGCGAAAACCCCGAAGGGGCTACTCGGCTCTCGTTCCTCTTCCCTTGGCCCGACGCCTCCGAGATATGGTTCCAGGTTGAAGACGCGTTTATAGATGCCGGCGATATGCCTGACGATCCATTCGGACGTAGTCTGTCGATTTGCTCGCGCGGGAGACGACGTTTGCTCAGCGGTTGCTTCAGATCCCGCCGCAGCCACATCCGGATCGTTTGAAATCTTCGCGCGCGCGTGGAGTAGAAGGCAAAAATCATCAATCTCGGAATTCAGATTTTAGTGACTAAAACACTCACGATCAAATGCTCCATCGCGCGCGCGTTCTAGTAATTCTGAAAATTCTATCCTCTCGGATCCTAAGAATAAAACCTTACCTAAGCGCTCTACGACCTGTACGTATCTGGAGTGCTTGGTTTCCCGCCCGTCGCTTTGCTGCTTACTGTTCGCTATGCGATCAAGGCGCTCGCGCTCACGGGTTGGGATCTGACTGCGCTCAAGCTCGAGGGCCAAATTTAGCGCAGTCGCCATTTCCCGCCACTCTTCTGCGGCCAACTGCCTCCTCGCAGGCAGATAAGGCCTACTCATGATTTTCCTCTTGCAGTTCGAGAAACTCGGCCCAGGTATCCATGAGCTCTCGGCGGCGATCTAGCGCATCACCTCGCCGATAAGCACGCTCCGTCTGGTCGCCAACGACGTGAGCCAACGCGAGCTCGGCGATCTCCCGCGGAAACGCAGTAGCTTCGCATGCCCAATCCCTGAACGATGACCGGAACCCATGCACGGTGAAGTGCGATAGCTTCATCCTGCAGAGCTGCATTTCCATGGCCATGTTCGACAGAGGCCGATTGAGTTTCTGGCCGGGGAACACATAGTCACCCATCCGCCCCTCGGACATCTTCTTGAGCAGTGTCTGCGCCGGCAGAGACAAGGGCACTCGGTGCTGCCTGGCCGCCTTCATACGGTGCCCGGGAATCGTCCATATCCCGGCATCCAGATCTAGCTCCGACCATTCGGCTCCCAACACCTCGCCTGAGCGGCTCGCACAAAGAACGGCAAGCTCAAGCGCTCGGGCAGCAGTGCTTCTTCGCTCTCGAAGGGCTTTCAGAAAATCGGGCACCTGCGAATACGGCATAGCCGGATGGTGCCCTCTCGACAGTTTCTGTCGTTGGGGCAGCAGGTTGCTGAGGTGCCCGCGCCAGCGGGCCGGATTCTCCCAGGGCGGCGCGATCAATCCCTTGGCTCTGGCTGCGTCGAGAACGCGCTCGATCCGCCCGCGAACGCGCGACGCCGTCTCGGCCCGGATATGCCAGATCGGCGTCAGGACCTTGAGGATGAGATCGGTTGTCACGCCGTCAACGGGGACATCGTCGAGACAGGCGGCATAGGCCTTCAGTGTGCTCGCCCACTGGGCCTGATGTTTCTCGTTGCGAAAGCCCTTGCAGATCTCGGGCAGCAAATCATCGGTGAAAGCACGAAAGGTCGGCACCGCACTGCGACGCTCAGCGGCGATACGCCTATGCAGAATCGGGTTCTGGCCTGCCGCGAGTACCGTTCTCGCCTCTGCAGCACGCGATCGGGCGTTGGCGAGGGATACTCGCGAGACGCTGCCCAATCCCATTTCCTTCAGCTTGCCATCCCACCGAAAGAGGAAAAGCCAGCGCTTGGCACCGCTGGCGTCCACATACAGATAGAGGCCATTGCCATCGCCATGGCGCCCCTCCTTTGTAACCGTCTCGACCTTCCGAGCCGAAAGCTTATTGATCGCGCGCCATCTCTAGCCCCAATTTCCACCCCAACATACAGCGCGGATTGCAGCGGGCCAAGATGGCCCAGTTTGATCGATCAATGTAACAAACGGTTACACATTGCGCTTCAAGTGACCTGCAACGACCAGTAGCGATACATAGTTCGACGGAATCCCTGTCCGCCATCATCCCGCCAAGGGATTGATTTTCCAGAGAGACCAGGCAAATCAAAAGCTTGCAGCCGCCGCGAAGGGCGCTGGCGGGGCTGCGCTGCCGGGAGCGCCGGAAGATCTGAAGCAACAGGCTCGACGGTTAGAGCCCGGGCGACCTCCAGACATGCGCCGGAGATGCCGAGGACTGCTATGCCACGGCCTTGCGTCCTCCGAGATAGGCGGCGCGGATCTCCTCGTTCGACCAGAGCTGCTCCGGTGTTCCGGCGAGCACGAGCTTGCCGGTTTCCAGCACATAGCCGCGGTCTGCGACCGACAGGCCCATGCGGGCGTTCTGCTCGACCAGCAGCACGGTCGTTCCGCGCCGGCGAATCTCGGCGATGATCGCGAAGACTGCCTGGACGATGACGGGAGCGAGGCCGAGCGAAGGCTCGTCAAGCAGCAGGATGCGCGGCTTCGCCATCAGCCCGCGCGCGACCGCGACCATCTGCTGCTGGCCGCCTGAGAGCGTCCAGCCCAACGCGTCGGCGAAGCGGCGGATATCGGGGAAGAGATCGAACATCTCGTCCGCCTCGCGCCTGATCGCTGCCGTCTTCACGTCGCGCCGGTTCGACGCGCCGAGCATGATGTTCTCGCGCACGCTCAGGCCCGGAAAGACGCGCCGGCCCTCCGGAACATGAGCGATGCCGCGGCGCACGATCTCCTCGGGCCTCAGGCCGACGATCGATTGCCCCTCGAACAGGATGTCGCCCGAGGCCGGTTTGGCGAGGCCGGAGATGGCGCGCAACGTGGTCGACTTCCCGGCCCCGTTCGACCCGAGCAGGGTGACGACCTCGCCGGCCTCGACGACGAGCGAGATGCCGTCGACGGCTTCGACCTCGCCGTAGCGGACGATGAGGGATTTCAGTTCAAGCAGGGACATCGGGCGTCGTTCCCAGATAGGCTGCGATCACGTCGGGATGTTTCAGCACGTCGGCCGAATAGCCGTCGGCGATGCGGCGGCCGAAATTCAGCACGGTGATGTGCTGGGCGACCTCGCTGACCAGCGTCATGTCATGGTCGATGATCAGGATGGTCAGGCCGCGCGCCGAGATGCGCTTGAGCAGGTTGCGCAGCTCGACCTTCTCCGAGGAGTTCAGGCCCGCTCCGGGTTCGTCGAGCAGGAGCAGCGCCGGGTCTCCCGCGAGCGCGCGCGCAATCTCGACCGCCCGCTGGTGGCCATAGGAGAAGTTGGCCACGACCTCGTCGGCCCGATCCTCCAGATCGACGAAGGCGAGCGCCGCCCGCGCCCGCGCCAGCAGTGCGGCGGGGTCGTTGTCGACCGCGCTGCCCGGTCGCTCGGCACCGACCATGACGTTCTCCAGCGCCGTCATCGAGCGCCAGAGCCGGATGTTCTGGAAGGTGCGGCCGAGCCCGGCCTTGGTGCGGGCATGCGGCGGCAGGTCGGTCACGTCCTGCCCGTTGAGCTTGATGCTGCCGGCGGTCGCCCGGTAGAGGCCGGAGAGGACGTTGAGCGTCGTGGTCTTGCCGGAGCCGTTCGGGCCGATCAGCGCATGCACGCCGCCGCGTTTGATGGTGAGATCGACCTCGTCGACCGCCTTCAGCCCGCCGAAATGCTTCGACAGGCCGCGCACCTCCATCACGGTCTCGGTGCCCTCGCCGCCGCCGGACAAGGCGAGCGTCGCAGCCGTGCGACTGGGCATCACGGCGCGCTTGAAGCGATCCAACTGCCCGCGCAGATAGCCCCAGATCCCGTCCGGCATGAACAGCACGATCAAGATCACCGCCGCGCCGTAGATGGCGAGATAGAGGCCGGGGATGCTCTTCAGGAAGCGCAGCCATTCCGGGATCAGGATCAGCAGCCCCGTGCCGATGACGGCGCCGATCGGCGAGGCGACGCCGCCGAGAAGCACCATGGTCAGGAAGACCACCGATTCCGCGAAGGAGAACTGATCCGGGCTGACATAGGCGAAGCCGCCGGCGAAGAGGCCGCCGCCGATGCCGCCGAGGATGGCGGAGAGCGCGAAGGCGGTGACCTTGGTCCGGTAGACGTCGATGCCGGCGACACCGGCGGCCAGTTCGTTGTCCCGCACGGCCCGCATCGCGCGGCCGAGCCGGGTGTCGCGAAGCCGCCAGACCAGAAAGCCGAGGCCGGCGAGCATGGCGATGCAGAAGGCGAGATAGCTGGACCCGTCGGCGAGGAAGCCTGGGCGGGGAATGGCGCGCACGCCGTCCGGC